>JAFZAB010000156.1 GCA_017548425.1 Victivallales bacterium | reverse complement strand
GCTCGTCGTTCTTGTGGGCTGTTGCATGGGTGGTACCAATGCCTCGGCAACCGACAACACCTACTCTCAATGCCATGGTGAAAACTCCTTGTTTTTGCGTTACGTTGTGGGTTTAGGGACGGAATCTTAACTGTCTAATATGGAAAATTAATGTATCAAGTGGAAAATGCCAACTTTCCAACGGTGAATATATGGTAAAAAGATTTTTTTTGCGAGTTCGCTCCTTCGCCCAACGGCGGGACGCCGATGGGACCTCCTTCGCCCAACGGCGGGACGCCGATGGGACCTCCATCATCTGTGTTTTCTGACGGAGAAGCCAAACGAACCGACCTTCCGGCCGAGAGCGTGGTATTCGGAATGCGCGTAGGCGAGCAGGTCGGCGTGCTCCGTGTCAAGCTTGCCGCGGCGGTCGAGCAGGCTATCCGCGATTTGGACGGCGACGATTTTCGCCAAAAACATGTCATGTGTTCCGAGCGGAATGGTTTTGACGACTTTGCATTCGATGTTGAGCGGGCAGTCTCCGATGATGGGGCATTTGACCTGCGTGGCGGGAAGCGGCGTGAGACGTGTTTCCGCGAATTTATCGACATCGCGGCCGGATTTCATGCCGCACCAGTCGGTGATTTTCGCTTGAGAAGCCATGGGGACGTTGACGACGAATTCCTGCGTGCGGCAGATGATTTCGTGGGAGTAGCGTTCCTGACGGACGGAAATCGACAGCATGGCGGGATCCGAACAGATCGTTCCGGCCCATGCAACCGTAATGATATTCGGAGCGTAAGGCGACTTGCCGCCACCGCATGAGACGAGCACGACGGGAACTGGCATGAGAAGCGTTCCCGGCTTCCATACATGCTTGGGAAACAGTTGCTTAAGCTCGAATTCCGTCATCTCCGATTTGGCCTTTGGTTGGTGTTCGGAATCATATTGGTAGGCGGCTGCCTGACGGAACATTTTTCTTGGTGAACCGGATGATTTTCTTGGTGAACCGGATGATGGTTGTCTGGACATGGCGAGTTTCCATTGTTGCGGTTGAAGAGACAAAATAGCATGACAATGGAAATACTATATTTCATTTTGCGCTGAAAAATAGCAGAATGGACGCCATGAATTATATTATTTTCAAGTTTTTTTCTTCATGGGAAGTAAAAAATGGAAAATTAGATAGAAAAAGGAAATGATGTTTGCAGGGCAGTTTGCCCGCGTGGCTGCGGAAGCAAGGTGAATCGATGCGGATATTGTTCATAGGCGACATAGTTGGAAAGGGAGGACGTCAGGCTGTCAAGACGACAGTCCGTGAGCTGATGCGGGAGAACCGCTGTGATTTCTGCATCGCGAACGGCGAAAATATGGCGGGCGGCGGCGGTTTCACAAAATCGTGCCTCGCCGAGCTTGATGAAAGCGGCGTTGACGTCTTCACGTCCGGCGACCATGTGTGGGATCAGAAGGAGTTTCCGGACGAAATTGAAAGCGTCGGCAACGTGTTGCGTCCGGCGAACTTCTTTGATGGCCAGCCTGGCCGTGGATACGGCGTGTTCGAGGCACGGAACAGCGTGAAGGTCGGCGTGATATCGCTGATCGGGCGGACGTTCATGGGCGTGCCGTCGAACTGCCCGTTCGCGAAGGCGGATGAACTTGTGGAGAAAATCCGTGTCGAAACGCCGGTCATCATCGTCGATTTCCATGCGGAGGCGACAAGCGAGAAGATCGCGATGGGACGCCATCTGGCGGGACGTGTGAGCGCCGTGCTCGGAACGCACACGCATGTGCCGACGGCGGATCAGCAGATTTTCGCAGGCGGAACGGCGTTCCAATGCGATGTCGGCATGGTAGGCGCGCGGGAATCGATTCTCGGCCGTGAGATCGAGCCTGTGCTACACCGTTTCACGACGGGCATGCCGAGCCGTTTCCTTGTGAACGACAAGGGGATACGCCTGAATGGAACGGTCGTGACCGTCGGTGAAGACGGGAAGGCGACGGGAATCGAGCGTGTGACACGGGATTTGTTCTAACGAACAAGATGGGACGAAACGGAGGACGGAACTGGGGGAATGTCAGTAAAATAGTCGAAAAAGGATTAGGTCAGTTATGCGTTGTCCAAAATGTGGAAAAGATTCGGATAAAGTTCTGGAGACACGGATATCGAAGGATGCGTCATCGATTCGACGCCGCCGTTTGTGTCTGGAATGTTCGTATCGTTACACGACATATGAGACAATCATTCCTGCCGATATTTATGTCATAAAGAAAGATGGACGCCGTGAGGAATACAAGCCGGACAAGTTGATGGCGGGCATCAAGCAGGCCTGCTGGAAGCGGCAAATCAGTGATGATGTGATTGACCAGTTGGTTACCAAAGTGACGGATCGTGTTTCGGAGAAGGTGAATTCGCAGGGCGAGATCAAATCCCATACAATCGGCGAGTTGGTGATGGCGGAACTGAAGGAGCTTGATGAAGTCGCATACGTGAGATTCGCGTCGGTTTACCGTCATTTCAAGGATGCTGAGGCGTTCATCAACGAAATTCACAAACTGCCGTCGAAGAACAGTGACGGGGATAACGTCGAATGATTTTGATTCCTGAACAGGCATTGTTCGTTTTAGGCGAAGGCGGCCAACGTCAAAGCTACGATTTTGCGGGGCTTTGCGCGGATTTGCGGGCGGCCTTCGAGCGGAACGGCGTGCGTGATTCATGGCTGGTTGACCAATTTACATTGACGGTGGAGGAGCGTCTGCGTGGCCAGTCGCCGATGACAGAATGCGAAATCGACACGTTGCTGGCGTCTGTTTTGACGGCGTCAGGCTATGGCGATGTCGCCTCCACGTTTACGGAACTTCGTGGACGGAATCCGCTGTCGGCGTTGGAAGCGGAGCTTCATCCATGGAACATGGAGCGGCTGAATGCCGTCTTGCGGCTACATTTGCCGTTGTCGCCCATGCAGTTGGACATGTTGTCAAGCCGTTGCGCGGAGACGTTGGTGGGATTGCGTTTCCAAGATGTTTCGGACACGTTCATTCGCGAGCTTGGGATTCATCTCCTGCATGGCGGGGCGGTTGCGGAACCATCTTCTAAAACAACGGAACAGCCGAAAGACGAATGGCTTACGTTATGCGATGACAAGACGCGGGACATGTTGGAACGGCATGTGTTGTCCGTCTATCCGATTGCGCCGTTGTTTCCGCGTGCGAGAATCGCCTTTGATTTGCAGGCGTACAGTCAGGGAATGCCGTCTGAATGGAAAAGCGAATTGGCGTTGTGCTCAGAACTTCCGGAGGCGGCGGCCTGTGGATTGTCGTTGCTGACGGCCATCCGCCGCACAATCATGGCGGGACAGGCGGATTTCCGCGACTGCCCAAGCCATGTGGTAATCCCTCGCTATCAAGCGTTTCTGGAAAATTTTGAAGCGGATGCCACGTTGCGTGGACGGCGTGGATTCGACAAACGGTTACGGAAGGTGTTGACGGCGAATTTCGTCGGACGGACGGATTTCGAAGTGATGGTGAGCTATCGATAGGACAAAAAGGATCCATGATGAATAATGGAAATGAGCGTCGCGGCCTGACGACCTGTACATCGCTGATGAGCCTTGTGGCGTTCGCCATCACGGCGAATCTTCTGGCGGCCGTCGGAAAACAGATGGGCGAACAGTTCGGTATGCGCGAAGCCGTGTTTGTGCAATGGGCGTATCCCGTGCAGTTTTTCAGCTTTTCGGTGATGTGTTTTCTGGGAGGCGTCACTTCGGATCGTATCGGAAAGCGCAAGAGCTTGTTGGCAGCATGCGTGTTGATTTCCATCGGTTGCCTGGTCATGCTGTTGGCACCGAAATTCTGGGTGGTCTGCATCGCGGCGTTGATTGTCGGCATGGGCGGCGGCGGCATTGAATCCATCAGTTCGGCCGGCTTGACGGATTTGCATCCAACGAAAAGCAAATTGTTTATGAATCTTGCTCAGATTTTCTACTGCATCGGCGCGAACAGTGCAAGCGTGGCGGCGGGAATTCTGATTGGTTGCGGCATTTCATGGCGGTGGCTCTATTTCGGAACGTGTCTTTTGGGCGCGGCTCTTGTCGTTTGCTTTGTGTTTTCAAAATTCCCGTACAAGGCCAGTGAATCCGCCACGGACACGAACGGTGGTGTAGGGCGCGTCATGGAATTATTGCCGAACATCTGGTTGCCGTCGTTGGGATTGTTTTTGTATGTATTTGCGGAAACGTCCATTTACGCATTTGGCCCGAACTATTTGAAGCAGCTTGGGGCGACGGACAAGATGTCAACGTTGAGTATCGCGGCCTTCTGGAGCGCGGTCGCCATCGGACGTCTTCTGTGTTCATTCCTGCCGCAGAAGCAGACGTATGAAACGGCCATCTGCGGGATGATGACCACTGCGGGAATTTTGCTGATTGGACAGATTTTCGCGCAAAACTGGCAGAGCGCCATTGTGTTGATGACGTTGACGGGATTGGCTTGTGCGGGTGCGTGGCCGATGGTCGTCAGCATGGTAACTGTTCGTAACATCAAATACAGCGGAACGGCTTCTGGGTTTACAATTGGTTGCGGTGCAGTTGGTTGTATTCTAAGCCCCATGGTGTTGGGCAAGATTTTCGATACGGGCAGGACGCATCTTGCATACTCTCTGCTTGGAGCGTGTTTCCTGCTGTCCAGCCTGTGTATCGCGTTGACATATTTCCAACATAAACGCCGCATGGCGCGGGAGGAGGCCGAACATGGTGAAACTGCTTGACATTAAACGGTTTCTGGATGAAACATTCGCAGGTCTTGCTCCGCAGGATTTTTCCAACAACGGCTTGCAACTGGATTCAGGCGTGGCGGATGTGCGGAAAATGGCATTCGCCGTCGATGCATGCCAAAAGACGTTCGATATGGCGGCGGCCAGCGGTGCACAGTTGCTGTTCGTCCATCATGGCTTCAGCTGGGGTGGCGGTATCAAATATCTGAACGGCTACACGGGCCATCGTGTCGCGACGTTGATGGCGGGCGGCGTGTCGTTGTATGCCTGTCATCTGCCACTAGATATGCATCCCGTTCATGGCAACAACGCCGTTCTTTGCCGTATGTTGGATTTGCAGGACGTCAAGCCGTTTTTCGCCTATCATGGCGAAAACATCGGATTCTGCGGACGTTTGCCAAAAGCGATGAAACTGTCTGAAATCGCGTCGATTATGGATGAAAAACTGCACACGAAGAGTCGTTTCTTCGCGGCGGCGGACAAGCCGATGGCGACCATCGGCATCGTGTCCGGCGGCGGTGACGACGCAATAGACGAATGCGCGTCGTTGGGCATCGACTGCCTGCTAACGGGCGAATTCCGCCATCAATGCTACCATCCCGCCATGGAGATGGGCGTATCCGTCATCGCATCAGGACATTACGCGACGGAGACGACAGGTGTGAAAGCCGTCATGGAGTTGATTTCCGCGAATTTTGATGTGGAAACGGTGTTTCTGGATGCCCCTACTGGATTGTAATATCTGGTTAGAAGCGACAAAAACGACAGAAGCGACAGAAGCGACAGAAGCGGGAATCACTGTATTTTTATGATTGGGTAAACACGAATATTGTTAACGTGATATTGCATTTTGTGTTTTCCAATATACCTTTTCTTTTTGGCAAAAAAACTGTTATTTTACCATAATTATAAAGAAAAGGAAGAATCATGCGAACATTGCGATTGACTGGCTTGTTTGTTTTGGCGGCGTTCGCCGTCATGGCGGCGGAACTGAAGGGAACCGTGTCGTGCAGTGGAAAAGGAATGGGCGGAATCGTCGTTTCGGACGGTTTGAACTGCGTCAAGACGGCCGCGAACGGCGCGTTCACATTGGCGGGACATGAAAAGGCTCAGTTTGTAACGGTTTCCATTCCAGCGGGATATCGTCCGAAAGTCCGCCATTATCTCAAAGTGGAGGAAGGCAAGACGCAGTATGATTTCGAACTGCTGTCATGGCCGCGTTCAGCTACTGACACAATCCGTTTCATTCAGTTTTCGGACACGGAGCAGGGTGGCGGATCATTGGTTTGGGCGGATAACGCCCGCGACTACGCGAACGCTGTCGGAGCCGCCGCGCTCATCCATTCGGGCGACATCTGCTACCGCAATGGTTTGAAGTACCACGCGGAGAACGTCAATCCCGAAAAACTCGGCATGCCAATCTATTACACAAACGGCAACCATGATTTGCTGAAGGATGATCCCGCTGGTTTTGGCGAAAAGACGTTCGAAGAATTGTTTGGACCGCCTTTCTATTCGTGGAACGCAGGAAAGTTGCACATTGTCATGCTGCCTGTTCCATACGGCGACGCGAAGACAGGCTACAAGACGGTGGAAGTGGCGCGTTGGTTGAAGAACGATTTGGAGATGAAAGATCCCGAACAGGCGTTGATCATGGTGACGCATTTCGTCCATGGAGTAGATGGCGATCTGATTTACGGTAGCGGGACGGACTGCCCTGTCGATATGAGCCAATACAATCTGATTTGCATTATCTACGGCCATCATCACGACTGGGTGTATTCGACGTATAAAAATGGCGCAGTGTCTGTCTGCACGCCGCCGCCTGGCCGTGGCGGCATTGATTTCAGTTCGGGAAGCTTCCCTGTCTATACATTTGAAAAGACGAAACTTGTGGATGTGGAACGCCGCTTTGCGAAAATTGACCATCTTTGTCTATTTTCTACCCAATCCAATAGTGAAGAATTTGGAAATGAAATATTGGTGAACGCCTACGATTCAACAAGCCCCGTTGCCAGTATTGTGGTTCGGTTCTTTAATGATGAAAAAACAAATGGAGAGAAGGAGTTTCTGAGAAAAAGTCATTGGACATGGGGGCTGCCTAAATCGGAAATACCGAAAGAAACAACGAAACTAATTGTGACAGCGACATTTGAAGATGGGCAAAAGCGTGATGTTTCAACCGTTTACGGAAAGCTTGTACCTAGTATTTCGTTCATTGAAGATGCTGGTAAAGAGACATGGGGCAGTGCATACGGCAATTCGAGCCGTACAGCGTCGTTCGGAAAGAAAGACGAAGAAAACAAGAGTTGGGGACAGATGATTAAATTGTGGACGTCAAACGTCGGCAATCCAATCTTCGAGGCGTCGCCTGTGATTGAGAACGGGACAGTTTTTGTCGCGACCATGCCGGATTCGAAATTCAAAGGCGCGGGTATTCGTGCGTTGGATTTAATGGGAGGAAAACAGAAATGGGCGTTTGAGATTCCGTATGGTGTTAGACAGAGTTTGGATGTTTACAACGGCGTGGTCGTCGCGATGGATGACCATAACGGCGTGTATGGTCTGAACGCGGCGGATGGCACGGTCCGTTGGAAACGTGACGATTTGGCGTTGCGCACGGCTTTGCCGATGATGCATGCCAATATTCTGGATGGAGAACGTTACATCATGACTTGTGGTTCGACGCTGATGGCGTTGGAGACGCTGACGGGCAAGACGATTTGGGAGAATAAGGATGCAGGTGCCGCCTGTTCAAGGACTTCCACACCGCAGTCCATTGTCAATGGCGTCATCTTCTGGTCGCGCCATTGGGCTTCGACGAACGGCTATGACGCGAAGACGGGCCAGAAACTGTGGTCGAAGAACGACGGAAAAATCTTCCGCTATCGCGGCCTTGGCGTCATACCTTATAATAATGAACTGGCGTTGCTGGCAAGTTATAGCGGCGGTGTCGTGCTGCTAGAACCGCGCACAGGCGAAATCAAGAAGCAGTTTGATGCGTCTGGAAACAAGCAGGTCGGCGGCGTGCCGTTGCTTTACAAGAATCTCGTCATCTACGGAACGGCCAATTTGGGCCTTCTGGCATACGATGTTGAGACGGGTGAGCGCAAATGGCAGATTGAAACGGATGAAAATCTCGTGTCCAACGCGCCTTACACGACTGGCGGGAAGACGGTCTTCGCAGGTCCTGTTTTGGTAAACGGCTTTGGCGTAGTCGGCGCGAACGACGGCAATTTGTATGTGTTCAATCCTGAGACGGGTGAAGTCGTTGAAAAACTGAATCTTGGAGCCCCGATCATCGCTCCGGTCGCCGTCGTCGGTCATCGTCTCGTGGTGGCGGATTTGGCGGGCAATGTGCATTGCTTTATGTTCTAAGTTTTCACGATTTGACGTGAGACGCGAGACGCGAGACGTGAACAGAAGACGTTGGACGTTAAGACGATAGACGATGACATGATTTGCAGAAATTATGGGAACCATTGAAATCAAAAAACGCGAGATTTTGCTGGATGGCAAAAGCGTGAAAATTCATTCTGGCTCGATGCATTACTTCCGCATCCATCCCGACTATTGGCGTGACCGAATCGTGAAATTGCGTCAATGCGGGCTGAATTGCATGGAGACGTACATGTGTTGGAATCGCCATGAGCCACGGCCGGGCGAGTTCGATTTCAGCGGTTGGCTGGACATCGAACGGTATATCCAAATAGCTCAGGAGGAAGGACTTCTGATCATGGTTCGACCTGGCCCGTATATCTGCTCGGAATGGGATTTGGGCGGACAGCCTTCATGGTTGCTGAAAGACCCGCAGATGCGTCTTCGCACTCTTTACGATGGCTATTGGAAATATGCCAAACGGTATATGGACGAAGTGCTGTCGCGTTTGAAGAAATGGCAATATACGGAAGGCGGGCCGTTGATCATGATGCAGATCGAAAACGAATACGGTTCGTATGGCGACGACCATGAGTATCTGGAAGCATATCGCCAATGCTATGTGGATCATGGATTTACGATTCCGCTTTTTACGGCCGACGGCAATACGCCGCATCATTTGTCATCGGGAACAGTTCCGGGCACGATGGCATGCGTCGATGGCCGTTGCCATCCCGCGCGGCTGGTGAAGGAATTGGATGAATTCAATCACGATAACCCGCCGTTTGTCATGGAGTTATGGAACGGCGTGGCCTTCCATTGGCAGGAGCAATGCCGCGAACATTTGGCGGAGGATGTTCGTGGAGATATTAAAGAAGCGTTGGCGAACGGCGTCAATTTCAATCTTTATATGTTCCATGGCGGCACGAACTTCGGCTTCATGAACGGCGCGAACGGCGGCAATTGTCCATACAAACCGCTCATCACGAGCTACGATGTCAATGGGACATTGAATGAAGAAGGCGATCCAACGCCCAAATATTATGCCGTGCAGGAGGAGCTTTGCAAAGCGCAGGGCATTCCAATCGAAAAGCCAAGCATCCTGCCGAAAAAAGCATATGGGAAGATTGAACTGACGGAATCCGTTAGTTTGTATGACGCGCTGCCCGCCTTGGGGCAATGGAAGGACTATCATCGTGCGCCGCGCATGGAGGAAATCGATCAAGACTACGGTTTCATCATGTATCGCTACCGTCTAACCGTTCCTGGAACGTATCCTGTAGAACTATTCGAACTGCGCGACCGCGCCGTCATTCTCGTCAACGGCATGCCGGCGGGAACGCTTTATCGCAATGATCCGCAACCACATCGCGTGACAGTGACGATTCCCGAAGGCGGGGCGGACGTTGATGTTTTGGTGGAAAACATGGGCCGTATCAACTATGGCTATCTGATGAATCAAGACCGCAAAGGCATTTTGTTCATGGGCGTTGCGGGGGCCATGCGGGAGATGTCCAAACTAAAGGCCATCTCGTTGCTGATGAATGACATAAGCGGAATTCCATTCAAACCGTTCAAGTCCATGGAAGAGCCTGCGTTCTATCGTGGAAGTTTTTACGCGGAAACGGTTTGCGACACATTCATCAAGATTCCGGGCGGCATGAAAGGAAACGTCTGGCTGAACGGTTTCAATCTTGGCCGCTATTGGAATGTCGGCCCGCAACTGACGTTGTACGCTCCTGCGCCGTTGCTCAGGAAAGGCCGTAATGAAGTCGTTGTCTTCGAACTACATGGAATGCGGGACGAAGGCGTGGAATCCGTTGATAAACGCGATTTCGGCACGTCTGTGCCGATGAAACTACCATAAATATATATTAAAAAGATTCTATCTCAATCAATGGATTGACTTGAAAAAACAAAATGTCGAAATACATTGCATACAATGCATTTATAGATTGGGATTCGGAATACTGATGTGGAGATGAAAATGTGTCAGCTTGACAGACTGCAGCAACTGAAAGGCGAAATACAACGGATCGCTGTAAAGAACAATGCTGGAAAGATTTATGTGTTTGGTTCTTGCGCACGTAAAGAAGAGACGCCGGACAGTGACATTGATTTCATTGCCGAGTTCAAGGAGCATGCCACCCTTTTCGACCATGCAGGTCTTGAATTGGACTTGTCTGATTTGCTTGGTTGTGCGGTCGATGTGGTTTCATTGCGCCGTCTATTGAAGGATGATGAATTTAGTAAAACCGTTCGCAAGGAGATGCTGGAACTATGCTGACCGATCTTCAACGAATCGAACACATGATTGAAGCCGCGGAATTGCTTTTGCGTTTTACGTCTAATCTCACTGTAACAGAATACATTGCATCAGCGGAAAAGCAATATGCGGTTAAATTTGCTTTTATTATGCTGGGGGAAGATGCAGCCACGGTTTCAGAAGAACTCAAACTGAAATATTCGGATATTCCATGGGGCGAAATCAAAGGTATGCGAAATATAGTGGCTCATAATTACATCAAAACTGATGAGATGCTTATCTGGGAAGCAGTGTCCAGTAAAATTGAGCCGTTAAGGCAGCGGTTGCTCCAAATAAAAGCAGAACTTCAAAAAACAGAAGAATAATGGAAATAAAGCATTGTTTGCTGTTGTTGGCGGCGAGTATGTTGCCGTTGTCGGGAATGAGATTGGATGTTCGAGATTTTGGCGCGAAAGGCGATGGCGTGGCGGATGATTTTGCCGCCATCCAGCAGGCCTTGAACAAGGCGGAGGAATACCGCAAAGCGGATACGATGATCTACGCCAACAACTTGGGGAAGATTCCTGGTTGGGGCGTATGGGAGGGCGGCAATCCGGAAGTCTTCCTGCCGAAAGGGACGTATCGCATCAGCCGTCCATTGGTCGGACAGAAGAACGTGACGCTGTGCGGCGAAGACGGAAGCATTATCGAAGGTGCTGATTCGCAGATGCTTCTGCTGTATCTGCACAGTGCTTTCCGCTGTACGCTCCGCAATCTGACGTTCCGCAAAGGCGGAAACCACATCTGCTTCTGGACGGCAAACCAAAATACGGCGACGATGCTTTTTGACAACTGCCGCTTCGAACAGTCGTCCGACGCGGCCATCTTCACGGAGGCGTGGGGGAACATCAGCGCGAAAGGCCCCGAAACGTGGGAAAAGCAGAAATACTGTTCGCCATACGAACTGACATGGGAGGACGGCCTGCCGAAACTGACGCGCAGCCATTGGGAGCATCGAGCGCCCAATTCCACCATTGTCAATATCCGCAATTGCGAATTTGTCGATTGCGCGGCGGCGTATCGCGGCTCGACGGATGGGCAGAATTTCCACAACATCCGTTTCCGTTCATCGTTGCCGCAGAAACTGCCGATATGGGAAGTCACTGGGGAATACTCCTTTACGGATGTGGAGACGGTCGCCAATCTGCCGAAGGACTATCCGCATGCGTGGATCGTTTCTACGTCGGGGCAGTTCAGTCTGATACGTGTCAAGGCTGTTTCGACGACGGAATACGGCGCTCCGCTTCTGTCCATCAACCAGCCGCTGCGCAAAGAGCGCGTCTGGAGCGCCGTTTACAATACGATTATAGAGGATTGCACGGCGGATGCCGCCAATTCGCCGGTGAACGCATGGGTGGATGTCAAACGCGTGTTGCCGTCCCATGTGACGGTTCGCCGTTGCCATGAAGCCCGCGGCCGATCGATTGAACTGTTTCATTTTCAAGAACCTCCGAAGACGGAGGCGGATTTGCTGGAAAGCTGTTCAGCGGCCTGCAAACTGCCGCCCGTCAATCTCACATACGCCATCTGCATGGAAGGCAACGGCGCGGAAATCAAGGCGGAATTGCCTGACATTCTCAAGCTGTTCGTTGTGCCGCAAGTTGATCAAAATGTAACCGCCATTTTTCCGAACCTGCCTGAAATGAAGCCTTTGCCGAATATGACGGGGCTTCGTCGCTTTGACGCGGTGGATTACGGCATCGGCATGAAAGCGACGGCGGATGACACGGACAATCTGCAACGGCTTTTCGACGATGCGGCGAAAGACGCCATGCCGTTGATTTTGCTGCCGGGCAGGCGGTTTGAAATCACGCGGACGTTGAAACTGCCGTCGAAGGCCGTGATTTACGCGCAAGGCCAGACGTTTATCGCCGCAAAGGATCAGATGTTCGATCTGCTTGCGGCGCAGGGAGATGTCAATCTGACTTTCTTCGGAATCGGCCTTAGCGGCGGTCGTCATCCGCTTGTTGTGGAAGGCAGCGGAAACGTCCTTTTCGACAATGGACGGTTTTACGACACGATGGACGGTCTTCTGCTGAAACGTCTGGGCGACAAGCCGTTGCGTGTTGCCGTTCAGGCTTCGACGCTGATCACGCCCGTGTTGGCGGAGAATCATGGCGCGGATTTCACCGTGCTAAGCTGTTGGTTTGAACTTGGCGCGATGCTGAATCGTGGCGCAGGCGTGCGCAACTATCAGGGAATCACGCAGTTCTGCAATATTCTGGGCGTTCCGGAAATCTTCAGTGAACTGCATGACATCCGTCCGAACTGGCCAGGCGGACACGATCTCTTCTGGGTGGAGAACCACGATGTATTCCGTTCGTATCACACGCGTTACGGCGGTGAATGGAGTGGCCTGCCCGTCGTGAGCAACTTTGGCAAAGGAAAGGTGTTCATTGAAGGAAATGCGGCGCATTTCGTCAACAAAGAATCCCGTATGTGTTTGATTTACAATCATGACGATGAGGCGACGGTGGTCGTCCAGCAAGTCGCCAGCATGCACAGGCTGTTTGCGGGCGAGACATTCTGCCGCGGCATTTTGCCGAAAAATCTCCATGTCTGCGGATATCTAGGAGATGGATTATCAAATGAAAATCGTTGATTATAAACCACGAATTCAAACGAATGCACACGAATTTTTGTAGTCCACTGAATACCTGGAGCGGCTGTTGGCCGCAACCAAAAGACGTAAAGAGACCACAGAATACACTGAATACACTGAAT
>JAFZAB010000155.1 GCA_017548425.1 Victivallales bacterium | reverse complement strand
GTGCTTCGTCAACAGTGGTTAGCGATACCATGTCGTCGTTGGTGGTGCCCATGATGTTTTCGATGAGGCCGAATTCGGCAGGACCGTTGATGTGGACGCCGTCGGTCGTGCCGAAATGATTGTTGTAGTCGAAAAGGATGTCGCGGACGATGAAATGGCGCGTATCCGCAATCTGGATGCCGTAACTGACGGGATCCTTGACGGTCATTTTCTCCAATGAAATATTGTCGATGTGGGCGAAACGGATGAGTTTTCCTTTGAAGACGGCGGGATCGTAGGGGAAGCCGAGGCGGTTGTAATCAGCGGTTTCCTCGAAGGCGTCGAGGCCCATTTCATCGCAGTTTCCGTCCCACAGACCGCCTTCGATATGGATGTCTTCATCCCGTCCGTCTGTCGCAAAATGTTCATTTTCAATCAACGCGCAACGCGAATTCGGAGCAGCGCGGAAGATGACGCCCGGAGCGGAGACAAGCCGTGTATGCGAATGGATGACAAGCGTTCGGCTGATGAGATAGGTGCGCGCTTCGGTGATGGTGACCAAGCCGCGCTGGTCAAGCTGTGACTGAATGATGGATGCGTCGTCGTGAAATGTGTCGGTGGTCATAAGAACGATGTGAAATATTTGTTGTTGTATATTGCAAATATAATCAGAAAAAATTATGGGCCCAACGGATGCTTGAAGCCGCCTTTATAGACGACGAGTGAAATTTCAATCGGTAACAAGACTATATCCGTAACGATGGGAATTGGCAGGAGGACTGTTTTCCATAAGATGTTGCTGGCAGTCCTTTGCTTGAAACAGAACCTTTTAGGAGTGACGATATCCTCTTGAGGAAGGTATAAATGGCAAACATTGTTCTCAAACATATAGGGAATCGCCAGAATATGCTTGCCTCTGAAATCAATGATAAATGGTTTTTTCAAGTATGGGATATCGTCAGGATGCATGGGAATGATACATTCTCTTGACGGAAAATCTGTTTTAGAAGGGCGGTAATGATTGCTTTGCGGTTGAAAAACAGGTAAAATGAGTTTATTATAATCCACTTTTTCACTGGGGCCTGATTCAGCGACAGAGAAGTATATTGCATATAAACGCTTGGCGTTGTCTGTCGGGACGATGGTCCAGATATGTAATTTCCCATTGCGTTCTGGTTCTGTCATCGAATAGACATAAGTGGTTTCCTGCTCCGATGTTTTCGGTTGTTTTCTGAAGGGATTTCGGCGGTATTCAATTTGTTTTTTTGAATAGACGATGAATGTCGTTCCGTCTTGTGAAAATTCGCCTGTTCTTTCAATAATTCTGTTTTTTTCATAACAATTATCACAAAATTCAGCGACTGTTCCAGTGATGCATCCGCAGCATGTCAGGCAAAGGACTGCCATGGCGAAAAGACGCAGATTTCTCGTATAATGACAAGTTATTGAGAAAAAATTACTTATCCATTTATATTCAATCTGCATTTTTTCGTGGAATGATGACTTTGAATTGTTCGCCGTTCGAATCATTGACAAACTGGATGACAATCCCGAGGTCGAATTCATTGTTGGAAATGACACAAAGAGTATAGTCATTATAATATAGTCATATTTGTAATTTTCCAACATAGTGGCCATTTTCCTTCCCGTGTAGCCGTATATTTCAAAAAGTGATTCTTGAATATGGGTGACAATATGGTTATTGTATTCTAAAAAGAACAATCAAACGTAGAGAAAAGGAAGAGACAACATGTTAATCGACATTCATGGACATTGCCTGAAGAACAAGGATCTGCCGTATCGTCGTGGCGACGAGCCGTTTGTCTGGCCGGAACTTCTGCTGAACATGCACAAGGAAATCGGTATCGACCACGGCGTGTTGCTACCAGTCATCGGACCGGAAAACACGTCTGTGACGCAGACAGTCGATGAAGTTCTGGACATCGCGCGGGAGAGCGGCGGCCATTTCATTCCGTTCATGAATCTGGATCCACGCATGATGTTC
Organism: Victivallales bacterium; assembly: GCA_017548425.1. Lineage (GTDB taxonomy): Bacteria > Verrucomicrobiota > Lentisphaeria > Oligosphaerales > Oligosphaeraceae > UBA1407. Next base: position 49,423 of record JAFZAB010000155.1, on the reverse strand, counting down.
AATTCTCCGACGGCAGACCTTTCGTTCATCATCGAACATTACAAAGCAAAGGGCTGCAAGGGGATAGGTGAACTGACCATCAACATGCCGTTCACGGATCCGCGCTGTCTGAATCTGTTTGCGGCGGCGGAGAAAAACGAACTGCCTGTGACGATCCACATCGCAACGCAGGAAGGCGGAACGTATGGTCTGATTGACAAACTCGGCCTGACGGATTTGGAGATTGTCCTGCAGAAGTTCCCGAACCTCAAGATTTTGGGACATTCGCAGGCGTTTTGGTCGCACATGAGTTCCGATGTGAATGCAGCCAATTGGGGCGGTTATCCAACAGGGCCCGTGGCGCGGCCGGGCCGGATCGCCGAACTGATGCGCAAATACGACAATCTGCTCGGCGACTTTTCGGCCGGAAGCGGTCTCAATTCGCTGACGCGTGATCCGTCGTTCGCCTACGAATTCATTGATGAATTCCAAGACAGGCTGTTCTACGGGACGGATCTCTGCCAGCCGAAGAATCGCAATAGCAGCATCTTCTTCGGCCTCAGGGACTTCCTGAAGAACGGCCTGGAGGAGAAGAAAATCTCACAGGCCGCCTACGAGAAGATCACCCATCTGAACGCGGAAAGGTTGCTGGGGCTTTGAGGTGGCGCGACGGCGGGACGCCGTCGCTACCAACGGCGAGACGCCGTCACTACCAACGGCGAGACGCCGTCACTACCGACGGCGGGACGCCGATGGGACTCCCCTCGCCCAACGGCGGGACGCCGATGGGACTCCCCGTTTATTGCGGCGGGAGGCCCCAATCGGGAACGTTCAACGTTTCGCCGTCTTTCAGGGCGGACTTGTGGGCCATGACACCCATCGTCATGAAACGAGCCGCGATCCACGGGTTGATGGCGGATTGACGATGTTCGGCGACGGACATCACAAACTCATGAACCAGATAGGGATGCGAACCGCCGTGGCCCGTCGGTTTGAAATCCGTGTCTTTCAGTTGTTCAACGGTGAGATTCTTGTTCAAGGCCTGTTTGAAGGCGAATTCAACGTCTGGCGGCAGTTTGTCGAACATGTCGGCGGAGGACAGTTTGACGGGCGGGATGACCTGCGCGTCCGTGTGGTTCGTGCGGCCGTTGTAGTACCATGTGTTTTCGGAGAAGGAGCCACGCGTGCCGAGAATGCGGAAGATTTCGCTTTCAACGGTCGAAAGGCGTCCTGCGGCTTCGCGCGTTTCGGCGATGCGGACGGTCGCGCCGTTGGCCATGCGGAAGAAGGCGAATTCGTCGGAGAAGGCGCTGTTGGCGAAATGCGGGTCGTTTGTGCGATTCTTGTAGCCGTAGCAGGTGACCTTCGTCGCCCATGTGTCCATGACGAAGCAAGGTCCTGCGCAAGAATGGGTTGGATAGTGCATCGGGCCGTCTTTCAGGCCGCGGTCGTAATAGGCTTTCATGAGGAGTTCGCCTTCCTTTCCGGCGGCGGAGGCGGCGCGGGAGGCGCGGACCTGACGGAGGTTGCAGGCCGAATCGACGTCGTGGCAATATTCGCCTTCCGCATAGACGAAATCGCCGAACGCGTTTTCCTTCACCTTGCGCATGCAGAATTGCGTCTGCGGGCGGTAAACGGTCGTCTCGCCGAGCATGTAGTGCTTGCCGGTGCGGACGGATGTGTCGATGATTTTGCCGATCCAGTCGAGCGTCTCGTCGTCGTCCGGAATGCAAATGATCGGAACGGCGGAATAGACGTCTTTTCCGGCTTCCATGGCCTGAATGGCCTGTCCCGCGTGGAGCCACGGCTGGGTGATGATGACGATGGCGTCCAGATCCGCTTTGCACATGTCGTCCAACGAATAATAGCGGTCTTTCGGATTGAATTTATTGGCCATGAACGTGCTGTCCGCCCATTTCTGGACGCGTTCTGGTTCGCGGTCGCAGAAAGCGATACGGTCAACGAGCGGATGTGATTTGAAGAGATCGACGAAGCAGGACGCGAAGGAGCCCAGGCCGACCATGCCGATGCTGATGCCCATGATTTTTCCTTTAGTGGTTAGTAGTTAGTGGTTAGTGGTTAGTGGGTAGTGGGTAAATGACTGGTTTTTCTGGACTTACTGGATTTACTGGATTTGTATTATCTCCAGAGTATCCAGAATATCCAGAATATCCAGAACCCAAAAGTATAAGCCATAAGCGTCGCCTTTGGCGATTAATGGTTGTTGTGTTTAGCAAATTTCAACGGCTTCGAAGCCCATGAGTTTGGCGAAGTACAGAAGTACTTGCGGATCAGCGTTGTAGCAAAGGGCGGAATGGTGTGTACCACCGTTGTTGCTGTAGGTTTCGAGGAATTCCGGCAGATTCTTCTTCGGCTTGAACCAGCCTTTGATGCATTCGACGGGAGCGGGATCCTCTGGAGCGTGGCAAATGCCGTTGCAGATGAGCAGACGATATTTGCCGTCTTGGATGGGGGCCAAGTTGACGAGAATCGCGGGGCCTGGTTTGAAGATGCCGTAGGCAACGGCGGGGCTGCCCGTGTCGCTGTAATTATAGGATTTGGCGACGAGATTGCCTTTCGCGGCGTAGAGATCGACGTTGGCCTCGCCCATGTGGGAGAGGAAGATTTGGTCGTTCTGCCAATCTGGGCAGAACATTTCCGTGAACGTCGTTTCGGGATAGACGGAAAGCATTGCTGATACGAGATTTGCCGTCAGAACATCGCCTTCGCCTGCATAGCCTGTGCCGCGGGCCAACGCTTTGGAGGCTTCCAAAAACGGAACGGTCTCCCAACCGTCCTTCCGATTGACGTCCAGGAAGGAGGCGGTGAAAGCGTCCAATTTCTGAGCTTCCATCCAGTCGCGGACGCGGATGCAGGTTTCAGCCGTAACCTTATGGGCCTCAGGCTTTAAGTCATCCGTGATGAAACGCTGCTTGTCCGCTTCCATTTCCGCGGCGACCTTCTTGTCGAAATCCGCGTCGGCAGGCTGGTCCTTTTTGTCGTAGGTGACGACGGTCATGTTGAAGTCCTGCTTCAATTTGTCATACGGGACGGCGAAATCGCCCATGCCTTCAAACGGCTTGCCGATGATGCCGACGCGCGAGTTGCGGAATTTGGATGCGGCAATGGCGGCGTCGATGGCGGTCTTCAATTTGGCGGTGATGACGGCGGAATGCTTCCAGTGGCCGGCGACGAGAACAAACGGTTTCTTCCTGCGAATGAGGAGGTTGGAGAAATCCTGCACACCATGGATGCCGTGGTTGGGGCCGATTTTTTCGCCGCAATCGACGTTGAAATTGAAATCGTAGTCCGGCGTCGTGTCGAGAATGATGACCGGAATGTCCGTTCCCGCGACGGCGTCAATGGATTCCAACGACGGCGAATAAGCGAGATGGAGCGTTACAATGGCATCCACCTTGTTATCGACCAACAACTTGATGGATTTTTCAAATTCAGGCTTGACACAGGAAATAGGGGCTTGGACGACTTCGACGCCAAGCTTACGGATTTCCTCCGCGATCAAATCTGCGTTGGCCTGCATTTGCGGGCGGCGATGGGGGGATGTTTTGTCGTAAAGCGCGATGTAAAGAGGCAGAAGACCGACTTTTGCAGGCATGTTTTTCTCCTTGTCGAATGGAAAAATTAGCAGTTTAAGAGGATGATATTACATTAAATAAAAATCCGTTAGTTTAACAATATGCCCTAACAAGAGAATATTTCCAATATCGTATCGGGAAAAAAGCATGAAGCAGATACAGAAATGCCCCCATTGCCATAAAGATTCGGTCTTCAGCCACAATATCTGCCCGAATTGCGGCTTCGAGTCGAAATACGAAGAGCGCGGCGAACCGGACTATAAACTGGACGAAAACGGCAAAGTGCCGTCGTACGCGTTTGTCATGGAAGAGCACATGACGCAGTGCCAACGGCATGGCCGCATCCTGCTCGGCGTCATCATGGGACTTTTGGGCGCTCCGTTGATCACATGGGCGGCGACAAATGTTTTTCTGCTAACGGATGAGAACCGCACGATGGATATCCCTCTCTTTAAGGTATTTCTGGCTTGCGTCATCGTCGGATGGATTTTCTGGACGATCTGGAATAACGGCTACCGCTGGCTGACGCGCGGCGTGATGGCGGTGGCGTTTCTGAGCGGCTTCTGGATGCTTGGCTGGGCGGTGAAGATGATCGTCCAGATTGTCAAGAAGGACGGAGACGTCAATCCCGTCTTGTTGTTGGGCTGCATCATCTTCGGGATTGTATATGTTTGGTGCGCGTGGCAATTGTGGCGGTCACGCGACATTCCGGAATTCCTGCGGATGCAGTACCAGAAGATGAAAGACGAAGAACTCTAAAGGCTTATGGCTCATGGCCTATGGCTTATGGCTAGTGGCTAGTTGGCTAGTGATTAGTGACTGGATTTGCTGGATTTACTGGATTATCTGGATTAGCGTTTTTCCAGAGTCTCCAGAATATCCAGACCTTCCAGAAACCAAATGCATGAGCCTTAAGCCATTTTTCCAGAGTCTCCAGAATATCCAGACCTTCCAGAAGACAACTCCATGAGTCATAAGCTTCAATAGCCAAAGGCTATTGAATCATGGCAAGGAAGGCTTCTTCGTCGATGACTTGCACGCCGAGTTGCGCGGCTTTTTCCGTTTTGCGCGCTCCTGTGTTCGCTCCCGCCACAAGATAAGTCGTATTCCGGCTGACAGAAGATGCGACGGCGCCGCCTTTTGCGCGAATTTTCGCAGATGCCGTCTCGCGATCCATGGAGGCGAGCGTTCCCGTTAGAACGAACGTCTTTCCGGCCAACGTCGCTTCCTGCGCTGATTCTTCTGCAACTGATTCCGTTCCACCACCTTGCGGATTGATGTTGAGTTCTGCAAGACGTTTCAAAATGGCTTTTCCCGTGTCGCCTGCGAAGAATGTCAAGACGCTGAGGGCGGTTTTCGGTCCGATAGCCGTCGTGACATATTCGCCAGGCTTGTTTTCCCGAAGAAGACCGAGGCGGACTAACTCTCTGGGCGATGTCTCGGCGGGCAGCTCATCCGTCGTTTCTTCTTGTTTTTCAACAGGTTGCGGAGCCTTTTCCTGTGGCGGCTCCAACATGAAATCGAAAAGGCCTTGGCCGGATTTTGGTTGTTCAGGCTTCGGCGTTTCGGGTTGCGGCTGTTCTGGAAGCGGTTTGGAATCAAGAGGCTGGATCTCTGGAACAGGATTGCCTGTGGCGCGAAGCAAGCCGCGGAGGACGCCGGAGACGGAGACTTCCCGCAAGGTCTTGTGGACACGGCCGATATGATAGGCCGTTGCCGCTCCAACATCCGGAATGCCAAGGGCTTGCAACCAGTTGGCGAGCGGCATGGTGCGGGAGCGTTCGATGGCGGCCAACAGTTTCGCGGCGTTTTTCGGGCCGAAAACACGCGGCGCTTCGTCTGTTCCCAAATTGAGAGCGGCAAGTTTATCTTGCGTCAAATCATAGACATCCAGCGGTTCGTTGACGAGACCGCGTTCGACGAGCGCTTCGGCGACAACGCCGCCGAGCGCCTCCAAATCCAATGCGTTGCGGGCGGCGAAATATTCGACGCGGCGGACGTTCTGCGCAGGGCATTGGACGTTGAGGCAACGCCATGCTACAAACTGCGAATCGCGTTCGACGGGGCCGCCGCAGGACGGGCATTTCCCACCGATATGTTTTTCAAAATCAAATGGTTCCGAATTCGGCGGCCGTTTGGACATAACAACTTCGACGACGGCTGGAATGACCTCTCCGGCCTTCTCGATGAGAACCGTGTCGCCGATACGGATGTCCTTTCGGCGGATGTCGTCTTCGTTGTGGAGCGTGGCGCGGCTGATGGTGGATCCTGCCAGCGGGACAGGCTCCAGTTCGGCGACGGGCGTCAGGACGCCCGTCCGCCCGACCTGCACCGTGATGGCCTTCAACAGGGTGGCGGCGCGTTCGGGAGCGTATTTGAAGGCTTTTGCCCAACTTGGCGCATGTGCCGTCATGCCAAGCACTTCGCGTTGGTCAAATCGATCGACTTTGATAACGGCGCCGTCCGTGTCATAGGGGAATGTGTCGCGAATTCCATGGAGTTCGTCGATGGCGGAAAGGATGCCTTCCAGGCTGTTGACGGAACGGACCCATTTCTGAACTTTCAGTCCGAATCGTTTGAAGGTGTCGAAAAGCTCTGTCTGGCTGCGGATGTTGAGGCCGACGATTTCGCCGCTGGCGTAGAAAAGGACATCCAACGGACGTTCCGCCACCTGCCGCGCGTCCAACTGCTTGAGGCTGCCAGCCGTTGCGTTTCTGGCATTTGCGAATTCCTCTTCGTTGTTGGCGATACGGCGGGCGTTGAGTTTCAGAAAGCCTTCGCGGCTCATATACACTTCGCCGCGAGCCTCGAAGACGGGCGGCGGATCGGTCACGGCAAGACGGAGCGGGACGGACGGAATCGTGCGGATATTCGCCGTGACATCATCTCCCTGTTTGCCGTTTCCGCGCGTAAGTGCTTGCACGAGAAGGCCGTTCTCATAACGGATGGAAATGCTGACGCCGTCGATTTTCGGTTCGACAAGATACGTCGGCATGTCGCCGCCGAGGCCTTTCATGACGTATTCGTGGAAACGGCGGAGGTCGTTCGCGTCATACGTGTTGTCCAGACTCATCATGGGCAGTTTGTGGCGGACGGTCTGGAAAGCCGTCAGCGGATTGCCGGAAACGCGTTGCGTAGGGGAGTCCGGCGTGATGAGTTCGGGATGGGCGGCTTCAATTTCCCGCAATTTGCGGTACAACGTATCATATTCGTAATCAGATATTTCCGGCTTCGCTTCGATGTAATAGAGATGGTCATGCCGTCTGATTTCGGAGCGGAGGAAATCGAGTTGTTCTTGAATGGATTGGTTTTCCATAGGGGATGATGATGGGTGAGAAAAAACAAAAGAACACTAAATAAAATTAGCATCGTATGGTTGTTTTATCAACGAATGCAAGAATATTTTATCAAAGAATCGTCAGTTATTTTTTTCAGTTGTGGAAAAAGGGGGGATTTCCATTATATTTTATAGTAAGGAAATCTCATGAGAGCGTAACAGCATGCTTCAATCACTTCATATCAGAAATCTGGCGTTGGTGACGGAGCTCGATTTGGAACTGACCGGCGGGTTCAACGTCATCACTGGCGAGACGGGAGCTGGCAAGTCGTTGATAATCGGCGCGATCCAGCTTCTGGCCGGTGGCCGTGCGACGCCGTCGCTGATCCGCAATGGCGAAACGCATTGCGACGTTTCGGCGCAGTTCGGGCTGGCGACGCTTCAGCCTGTGCTTAAAGCGCGTCTGGAGAAGATGTTGGAAGATGCAGGCGTCGCGGCTTGCGATGAAGAAGGATTGCTGTTGCGGCGGGTGATTTCGGAATCGGGCAGCCGTTCATTCGTGAACGGCGCGGCGGTGACGGTCAGCTTCCTGCGGGAGTTGGGCGAACTGCTGATCGACTTGCATGGGCCGCATGACAACCAGTCGATCCTGAAGAATGCAAAACAGCTTGAGTTATTGGACGTCTATGCCCAATCAGAAGAGCTTCTCAAACGTTGTCATGATGAAGCCGCACATTTGAACGAATGTCGGCGGAATCTGGAGGATTTGGAGCGCGAAGGCTTGCAGCCGGAGCAACTGGATTTACTGCGGCATCAGCTGAAGGAAATCCGTGATGCGAATCTGCAACCCGGTGAGGATGAGGAGGTTCTGCGAAAATACAAACTGTCGGAGAACGCGAAACGGTTGCTCCAATTGGCGAACCAGGCGGCGGCTACGCTGTCGCAGGGAGAGAATTCACTGGTGGAGCAGGTCGGTTCCGTTTTTCGTCTGGTTCGTGAAATCAGTCAGCATGATGCCGAAAAGGGAGAGGTCTTCGATGGAAAGCTGACGGAGATCCATGACGCTCTGCAAGACTTGTCGTCGGAATTCGAAGAATATGCGATGAGCATGGACTTCGATACGGAGGAGATACAGGAGATTGAGAACCGTTTGGAGTTGATCCAGAAGCTGAAACGCAAGTATGGTCCTGCCTTGCAGGATGTTATGGATACGGCGGAACGGATTAAGGAAACGATCAAGAGAATACAGGGGAGGGGAGACATGGTGAAACAACTTCGGGAGGACATCGAGTCCGCCGAAAAAGCGCTGTTGAAGACATGCGCTGAATTGGATGCCCGACGCCGCGCGGCGGCGGGGCCGTTGGCGGAGGCGATTACGGAGAAGCTGAAGAAGCTCGGCTTCAACAAGGCGACATTCACCATCGACATCAAGGAGGCCGAACCGGGGCCGACGGGTGCGAACGCCGTCGAGTTCATGTTCGCTCCGAATCTTGGTGAAGAGATGAAGCCGCTGAAAGCGACGGCGTCGTCCGGCGAGACGGCGCGCGTCATGCTCGCGTTGAAAACCGTGCTGTCGGACGCGGATGCCGTTCCGGTATTGGTGTTTGACGAAATCGACGCCAACGTGGGCGGCCGCACAGCGGGCGCCGTGGCGAGCGAGTTGAAGACGGTTGCGACGCGGCATCAAGTCTTTAGCATCACGCACTTAGCGCAGATCGCGGCGGCGGGAGATACGCATTTTCTCGTCGAAAAGCGGACGGATGAGACGCGGACGACGGCGACGATGCGTCGCCTTTCGTCGGCTGAACGCGTTGATGAGTTGATTCGCATGCTGGGGGCGAACGCGGATTCCGAATCCGCGAGAAAGCATGCGCAGGAACTGCTGGAATCATACAAAACGGGAGGGTCGCGCTTAAGCGTGGCCTGATGAAAAGACATTATGAAGGGAAACATTTGAAATAGGAAGAGAAGACCATGAGAAAGTCATTGATTATGCCAGTTTTGATAGCCGTTGTGTCGTTGTTTTGCTTGACGTCGTGTTCGCCGACGGATCCCGTCGCGGAATACAACGCGGGATTGGAACTTGTTGGGCAGAAGGATTATCCGGCGGCTTTGGAGCGCGCGAAAAAGTGCGTGCGGATGAATCGTGAAGATATCGACGCCATCAAATTGCAGACGTTGTGCGCGTTTAGCTACGACGCGGAAGACGCCGAAAGACAGTCGGCCTTGCAGAATCTGAAACGCATGGTCAAAAACAAGGCGAAAGAAGACTACCAGGCGTATTTCTTCTTGGGCTGGGCGTATTTCCAGATGTACAACTATTCGGAAGCGCAGGAATATCTGACGGAGGCCTACAAGCTGATGCCGAAAGAGAGCATGGCGAACTCCAGCACATACCACAATTTGTTGTATATGATCGGCATTTGCTGTGCGCATAACAATCTGCAGCAAGGACTTGAATATCTCCGTCCGTTGGAGAAAATCAGTCCGTTCAACGAATGGCCGGAATACTACATGAACTACGCGATGCTGGCCTATCGGCTGAGACGCTACAATGAAGCCATCACGTGGTTCCGAAAGGCGCAGAAGTTGGATCCGACATTGCCGCAGCCGTATCTCAATATCGCCGTTATCTACGATACGAACTACGGTGCCACGAAATATGCGAAGCAATGGTACACGAACGCACTGTTCCAATATCAACGGCAGGGCAACACATTGTATGCCAAGAAGATACAGGCCAGATTGGGCGCTCTGGTCAGAAAGTGACCAATTGAATGCGGCGGCTTGCGCAATGGTCATGATGGCCGCCATGTCGAATTTTTAAGTCGTTGAACGGGTTGTAGTTGTGCCATATGCCGCATATACCGGAAGAGATTATCGAAGAGATACGGAACAGGGCCGATTTGGTTGACCTTGTGTCGCGTCAGACTCCCGTGAAGAAGAACGGGAATGCCTTCTGGGCGTGCTGTCCGTTCCATAACGAAAAGACGCCGTCGTTTAAAATCGATCCGCAGCGTCAGACGTACTACTGTTTCGGCTGCAAGAAGAGCGGCAACGTGTTCCATTTCGTGCAGGACATGGTGAACACGGATTTCATCGGCGCCGTCCAATGGCTTGCCAATTTGTACGGCATCGACATTCCGGACACGCGGGACGGTAACGAACAGGAGCAGGATCGCCGCCGCCAATGGCGCGAAAGCTGTCTGAAGCTGCTGAACGATGTGGCGAATTGGTATCATGCGAATCTTTCGCAGCCGGAAGCCGAACCCGCCCGTCGCTATCTGGACTCACGCGGAATCGATGCTGACGCTGTCAATCGTTTCCGTCTTGGTTATTCGCCAGATTCATGGGATGCCGCAAGCCGTTGGGCAACACGCCTTGGCTATACGCCAGAAATGCTTCTGGCGACGGGGCTTACCATTCAGAAGGAAGATTCGAAATCGCAATACGACCGCTTCCGCGGCCGTTTGACGTTTCCTATTCAGGATGAATTAGGCCGCGTCGTTGGTTTCTCTGCGCGCGTGTTGGACGCAGACGCGAAAACGGCGAAATACGTCAACAGCCCAGAGACGGATTTCTTCCAAAAGGGCAAGTTGCTCTATGCGTATAATTTTGCGCGGCAAGCGTTTAAGAATTCTGGTAAAGCATTGATCTGCGAAGGCCAGCTGGATGTCATCGCCTGCCATCGCGCAGGGCTCGACTACGCGGTGGCCGCGCAAGGCACGGCCTTTACGGAGTTCCATGCGCGTCTGCTCAAACGTTCGACAAGCCGTGTGACGTTGGCGTTCGACGCGGATGGCGCAGGCCGCAAGGCGACCGTCCGCACGATGGCGATTCTGCATGGACAAGGCTTGGCCGTTGATGTCGTCACACTGCCGGAAGGAGAGGATCCAGATTCGATCTACCGTAAAGGCGGCGCCCATGCGTTGTCCGCCATCATGGCGCAGACGACGCCCGCCGTGCCGTTTTTGTTCAACGCGATGTGCGCGACGCATGATCGGTCACAGCCGGAAGAGTTGTCGATTATCGTCAAGGAGGTTCTGGAAGTGATTCGCCCGTTGGCGGATCCTGTTGTGAAAGCTGGTCATTGCCAATGGCTTGCGCAACAGTTGAATATTCCGGAAAACATCGTTTTGCAGGAATTGAAAGTCGTGGACGACAGTCATCGGAGCGCGTTTGACGTCGCCATTCCAAAAATCGCTCCTAGACCGTTGATGCCGAATCAGATGCCTGCTTTCCACATGCAGCAGACAGGCGAAGCCACATTCCAAGTCCTGTTGGAATTGATTCTGCATTTCGATTTTTTGGCGAAAGAACTGACCGAAAATGACGATGTCGCCGCCTTGCTGCCGGACACGCCGTTGGGGCAGGCCATCAACATGGTCGTCGCGGAGACGGCGGAGGGCGAATGGGAGATGGCGGAGCAGAGCATCATCAATTCCGATTTGGCCGCCAATCCGTCCGTCGGCAAAGTGTTGAACAATCCGCAATACGGCAAGCTTCTGCCGGAGGAAGGCGACAACGAAGCCACTCTTGGCAATAAGCGCGAAAAGGTGACAGCCGCTTATAACGACTGCGTGAATGAATTGCTGCGCAACGATTTGGATACAAAGATCGCGGCGCTGAAGCAGTCGATGTCCACGGAAACAGGCGATGCGTTGGTGCAGTTGCAGCGCGAATTCTGCGAATTGATCGCCCGCAAGAACAAATTGCGGAAACGGTAATCGTTTCCCTTTGATTTTCAGGGAGTTTCAGCCGCATCCGCACGGCAGAGCGCTATCAAACTGCGAATCGCCTGCCAGACGATATCCGATTGCGCAACCAGTTGATTGAAAAGCAGTTTGAAGCCCGGCAGAAGTTGTCGTGTCCCAATCATCAGCCCAAGATAAACGAAAAAGACGTTGCAGACGATGATAAGCGACAGCGAGAAGACTACGCCATTGATTTGCAGATCCTGCTGGCCTTTTGAAATGGCGATGCAGGTCAGAATGACATGGTAGGCGTATGAAAGGCCGATGACGGCGGCGATGGTGATATCGACCCACGCTGGAAACGGCGGATCAAAAAGGAGCACAATCCCGTATATACCTAATATAAGCAGCATGTAGAAAGGCAGAAAATACGGCGCGAGGATGATCCAGATGTTGGGGCGATCCACATCGACGCTGCCCGAATTGAGGCTCAGACGGATGTTGGACGTCTTGCGGAGGAACAGCGTGGCGACCGCCCAATGGGTCAGTTCATGCCCAAAGACATAGCATGGAATACAGCGGTATCTGTGGAACAACGGCAGTCCGACGAGAAATCCGCTCAGAAACGCCCATGCCAGATTGGCGTCCTCAAAGGATCGCGGCAACCGTATGAGGCAAATGAGAAGGGCCAGCGTGATGAACCAAATGGCCAAATCGGCGAGCCCTTTGAGAATGGAATAGAGGAAACGTTTCATGAATGGCGGAATAAAGGAGGAAACATGATATATACCTTAATATATAACGTCCCTTGCAATGACAAACATTTCTAAAAAACAGGCTTCTAGAATTCAAGCATTCTAGAAGCCTGCTAATGGCACGTCAAATGCTTCAATCTGTCAGCGTTCGAACCATGCGCGGAGGCGTGTGGCGGAGAGCGATGTGAGAATCGGATAGTCGATGGCCTGCGCCATCTGGCTGGCGGGGAGGCTGAACGTGATGAGGCTGTTGCGGATACGATTGCCGTTCTTGTCCATGAAGAAGACATGGACGTCTGTTTTCTTCTCAAGCGGCGGAATCTGAAGCTTCAACGTCATGTTGCTGTTGGCGGCGACGTCCATGTCGCGGAAGGTGAGGCCGTTTTCGTTCCGCCAGTCGTCGGTCGGCTGGTAGGCGGGACGCTGCTCGGGCGGCGGCATCGTCACATCGGCGATTTCCTTTTCGGTCGCAAGACGGAGGACGACGTCGTCCAGCAGATAGGATATTTCAGATTCGAGGCGGAAGTCATTTCGGTCGAGGCGGAAATCAAGCCGCAGGTAATTGACATCGTCCGATGTTTTGAAGGTGTATTTTCCCTGTTGCCAAACGCCTGGACGCCAAGGGAATTGGTATGTGAAGCGCGTCTTTTCACGCCATGCATTGTCCGGACCGCGGAAGATGACGAGCGCCTTCGTCAAGGCGCCTTTGTCCATGAAACGACGGAACGTGAGCGTGTAGTATTTTCCGGGCTCGACAGCCATGTCTTGATAGATCCGCCCAAAGGTCGATTTGGGCAGGCGGGTGATCTTGGCGGCGCCATCGACGACTTCCACGGAGCCGAGATCTGCCGTCCGAATTTCCTTCTTCCAGCCTTCGAGGCCGTTGTCGAAGGAGCCGTTGGTCACGAGATTGACGGCGCCCGGAACGACTTCCAGTTCGGGCTCAGGCGGCAATGGCAACGGGGCGGGGGCCTTCGGGAAGTTCAAGTTCTTGAGTTTCAAGATGTTGGGCCAATGGTCGGAAAATTGGCTGAAGTATTTCCACTTGGGAAATTCAACGTATGATTCGACGACATCGTCCTTCAGGTTCGGCGACAGCAAGGCAAGATCGATACGGCTTGAGTATCTGATGTTGTGCTCTTTCATCCAGATATATCCGACATCGATGAGGCCTGCGTCAAGTAGCTGCTGTGTCGATACATAGTCGTATTTGCCGTTGTTCATGTTCTTTCCGCGGCCTTTGACATAGGCTTCGCGTTTGACTGGATCCATTTTTTCCAGGCGATCATCGAACCGTTCCTTGTCCATAGGCGAGTAGTTGTTGAAGTCGCCCATCATGATGAGTTTCTCGCCTGCGTCGAGAAGCGGTTTGATGCGGCGGGCATAGATGGCGGTCTCCTGGGTGCGGCGCGAGAAGTCGAAGGGAGATGTGTGGATGGACATGAAATAGACGCCGTTGATTTTGGCCAGAACATAGCCGTGGTGCAGATCGACCGTGCGCGTCTCGATGATTTCAAACGGATGGCGGGATGTCAAGGCGATGGAATAGTCCGTAAACGGTTTGGCGACGGCCGCATAGGAATGCCCCCAAAGTCTTGCCATTTCGGCGAAACCTTTGCTGTCCTGTCGCGCAATTTCTTGGAAAAGAATGACTTCTGGATCGTAGGAGCGAATCCATTCAGCCGTTTCCAGAAGTTTGGATGCGTTGTTGAAACCGATTTCAACATTGTAGGCGAGAATTCTGGTTGGTTCGTCCGCAGGAGGTTGCTGCGCATGGAGGCAGGCGAATGCCGTCAGGATCAGGGCGAGCAGGAATCGTTTCATGGAAATTCTCCTTAAGAGTGTTGTGGAAAAAACGACGGCCGTCCGACGGGGCATTGTCGGACGGCCGCCAGACGTCGTTATGGAGCGGTGATGATTTGAAATGGTTTATTCAGCCTGTTTGACGTTGTTGTCGTCACCTTTGAACTGGATGACCTTTTCATTGGGGGGGCAGAACAAGAAACGTTCGCGCAGGATGCGTGTGATGGTTGAGGCGTCACCGGCGTCCAGTTTGCGGACGAGCTTGGTCTTGTAATCGATTTCCGCCTGCACGTGTTCGACCATCTTCTGGTTCTGAGCGTAGGTTTCTTTCAGTTGTGCATTTTTCTGATATTCAGGCGCCAGAAAAATGAAACCTCCAATGATGATGAATGTGAAAATGACAATCAACCCGACTTCTTTCGCAGACATGTGCTTCTCCTTTTTTGTTTGTTTGACCTTGTTTTCTTCCCGCCCCCCGGTCGGGAGGCAAATGTTTGTTGGCCGCTTGCGTTCGGCATGCGGCCAGAAGATTTAATAAAGGCATGTCGTGACTTCTAGAGCCACGAGGCTCTGACGCTGATGCTCAAAGCAAAGGATAAGGAATTCAAGGGATTGCCCGCTACGGCTGTTGGCCAGCCAGTTAGCGAGATCCTGCGTGGTTTTCACGTCCTGTCCGTTCACTTTCATGATGATGTCACCGCGTTTGATGACTTCACGCCAGCTTTCTTTGTGCATTACGAACAGGGGTTCCGCCATCATTTCGTTGATGACGAGTCCCTTGAGGTCTTGTCTGAGGTTTAGCGCGTCATTCAAGTTTGGCGTAAGTTCCTGGACTTGAATGCCGAGTCTTGTCTGGATGAGAAGCTGCGGAGGCATTGGCTCCGCTGTGATTTTGAGTTGTCTGTTGTCTGCGAGTGTGATGATAACCTTTTCGTTGCTTTTGGTGAGACAGATGGCGCGGCCGAAGTCGATAAGCCGCGGCGTGGGTTTGCCGTTGACGTCGATGATTTCGTCTCCGGCCTTGAGGCCTGCGCGGGCGGCGGGGCTGTCCGGCAGGATTTCCGGTAGGATGACGCCGCGCTTTCCGGTTTCCAGTTGGGCTGAGGGGGAGATGCCCAGATAGGCGTTGGAAAGACGGCAGGGGAGGAGCCAGTGGGAGAGGAACTGCTCGATGCGTTTGATGGGAATCGCAAAACCTATTCCGGAGGCGTTCTTGCGGATGGCTTGGTTGATGCCGATAAGCTCGCCGTCAAGATTGATGAGCGGGCCGCCGGAATTGCCCGGATTGATCGCCGCGTCCGTCTGGAGAATGTCGTTAAACGGATAAGTCTCGTCTTCGTAACTGCGGTTGATGGCGGACAGTACGCCCTGCGAAACGGAATGTTCCAGACCAAACGGATTGCCGACGGTGATGACGCTTTCGCCGAGCATGACGTCGTCCGGCAGCGCGAACGGCGCCGTCTTGAGATCTTCCGGAATCGCTCCGCCGGCCATGCGGATGAGGCAAAGGTCGTTCGGCGCGTCAAATCCAATCAGTTCGCCTTTGAAAGATGTTCCGTTCCACAAACGGATTTCGATGTTGTGGGCGCGTTTCACGACATGCAGATTCGTCAGCACAAAACCGCGTGGATCGACGATGATGCCGCTGCCCAATGGATTGTATTCCTTCACGACCTTCTGTTTCATGCGGCGAAGACGGAAGAAATAGAAATCCGTGAAGAAGTCGTCATAACCATCATTAACTTTCACAAGTGCTTCCGTTCCAATGTTTACAACCCATGGAAGGGCGTTTGCGACGGCCTGCACGACGGGTGTGGTGCGATTGCTGAGCGGTTTTTCCTGCGCGACGCAGAGGCAGGTGGCCATGGAAATCAGGATGGCAAGAAGGTGATGTTTCACGGAATGACTAGTTGCAGTGAATGGAAAATGACAGACATGGAAAAAATACAATTCTCCCTCGGATTTCTTTTACATTTAATAAAATAAAGAGGATTTTTTGTTTTTCAAGGGGAAATGAATGATTTTGCCAAAAAAAATTAGTATTGGAGCATTTTTTTTGTTAGCTTATTATCTGCGGGAGGGCATTATCATATCAGCGGGAGGGCATTATCATATAGGAAACAGACAAAAAAGTGAATTTTGTCATGTTTGAAGTCGTCAGGAAGTGCCCATCCTTCCTTTCTAGTGAAGAAAACCACCAAAACTAGCAAAAAACAATATTAGCAGATGAAATGAACGGATGGAAAACCTGCCGGCGGAGTTGATATCTTCCGAACGTTGGGTACATTAAGCATGTCATGTTCGTTGGCCAATGGGGCTGCGAGGCATGGTTTGTCGTATCTTTAAGATATTGCCGTTCAAGTATTATTATCATTTTGAATCATTGCGTTTGATGGTTTAGGACTTGTGTTCCGCAAGTTCGAAAAGAGAAGAGGAGATGTTGCAAATGAAACGTCTTTTGTCAGTTTTCATGATGATCGGGCTGTTGTGCCATGGGCAGTTGGTCAAGAATGCGTCCTTTGAGCAAGGCGGAAAAGATTTGGCGGATGGATGGACGCTGTCGGCGCAGCCGGGCGGCGTGTCGGAGGAAGGCGCGGTGGCGGGCAAACGTGCCGCGTATGTCGTCGGCAACGGCAACGATTCGGTTTACTGGCTGTCCGACACCGTTCCGTTCGAGCCTGGTAAGACGTACAGAGTGCGTTTCAAGGCGCGTTCCGTCGGCAACGCCGGCGGAACGGCGATCACAGGCCCTGTCTTCTGCAATGTCGATATGGGCACGCCGAAGGATTTGTGGACGACATACGGCCATGTGTTTGTCGTGCCGGAGAACGGGCAGGGCGAATCCGGCCGGATTCGTCTCGGCCAATGGCATGGCACGGGCCGTTTTGAGTTCGACGATGTCGCCGTGATGCCTGTCGTGCCGATCTACCATGAAGAGCAGGGCATGCAGTTGGGTTACGATGAGAAGATTCTCGTGAATGAATACCGTTTCGAATCGCAATATAGTAATGAAGGGCGCAACCACAGCCGTTCGCTCGTTTCGACCAATGCCAGTTTCAACACCCACCGCTGGTTGTTCGGAAAAGGCACGGAAGTGACGTATCGCCATGCAATTGCGGGCCGCAAGCAGCTTTCAGGCCGTCTGGAGACCACGGTCAATTACTACGTCGGCGGCAAGCTGACGATGGAAGCCAGCCGCGACGGAAAGGAATGGGTGGTTGTCGGAACGCAGGAAGACAAGGGCACATTGAAGGCGGAACTGCCGGCCTCCATGTATCCGGCCGATGAAATCTACATTCGCATGAAGGCGGAATCGAAGGAGAAGGTCGGTGCGAAGGATTCGGATCCAGGCTCGTTCCAAGTGAATGCCTATCGCTACTTTGCGTCGTTGAGCGGAACGCCGACGGAGATTGCCGGCGATACGCGCTACATCGAAGTGCTGTCTGAAGACAAGTCGTTGAATGTCCGTGTGTTGGATATAGGCGACGGGCTGCCCGGCGGTAAAAACAATGTGAAGGTCGAAATCGAGAATGTGGGGCAGAATGCGGTGAAGCTGTATCCTAGAGTGACGATTGCCCGTCCGAATGCCGAAGCCGATGGCCATATTTACCAGTCGAATGGCAAAGTCATTCAACCCAAGGAGAAGCAGTCGTTGGTGTTGCCGTATTATATGATAGGCACGGGCGAGTGGCGGTTGACAATGGCGCTTGGCGGCGATTCGTCCTACAAGATTGGCAGTGATTTGTTCGTCTCGGATTTCTACAATACGGATTACGGTGAACTGCTGACCAAACCAAATTGGCACGGTACGGTCTGGTGGACGTCGTCTGGCTGGAAGATTCCGGCTGGACGTGGTCTGCCGACAAAAAAGGGGACGGCGTTGACAATTAGCGCGGCGCAAGGCGAGTCCGAGGCGGCTCAATTGGTCATCCGTCCGGCAGTGGATATTACCAAAGTGAATGTAGTTGTTTCTGATTTGAACGGTCCAGACGGAGCGGTTATCGCCGCGGAGTGCATTGATTTGCTGCGTGTTTATTACCATGATGTACAAATTAAGACGGACAGCACGGGAATTTTGGGCCTGTGGCCGGATGCTTTGCCGCCGCTGAAGCCCGACCTGAGCATCAAGGCTGGCATGAACCAGCCGATTTGGGTTCGCGTCAATGTTCCGAAAGACGCGAAGGCGGGCAAGTATAATGGAAGCATCAATATCAGGGCAAAAGGCTGGACAGCCACCGTTCCGATGCAGGTGGAAGTGTTTGGTTTCCAGTTGCCCGACAAGATGACATGCCAGACGGCGTTTGGTTTCGACGCAGGCGCGTTGTGGCGCTATCACAAGCCTGCGAACGGCGCGCAGCGCCGTCAGCTTTGGGATAAATATCTGAAAGTGTATTCGCAGCATCACATCAGTCCGTACAATCCCACGCAGTTGGACAATTGGAGCTGTGCTTTGGAAGGCGTCGAGAACTCATGGGGAGCCGCGCCGATGGAAAAGGTTTCCCAGACGGAAGGTGGCCAGTCCATGTATCTGAAGGATAACAAGAAGAGCGCCAACATTTCGTACGGATACAATAAAAAGTTCGATATCGAAAAAGGCGAGATGAAGCTCCATCTTGAATACAAGACAAATCCGGGCAATACCTTCACAATCTGCTTTTCGCATTTTGATGAATTCGGCGACTGGATGCGCGGCCGCAATCGCGATTTCCATGTGAAGGGTGACGGCTCATGGCAGACGTTCGATGTGACGTTCGATAGCTATCCGCAAGGTGCTGTGAAGTTCGATGTTCGGATTTACGCGACGCTCTATTCGGATTCAGGCGACCGGACAGGCGAAGTATGGGTCGATCAGTTCAAACTGACGAATGATACAACAGGCAAGACGTTGATCGACAGTGATTTCAAGCCTCTGGAAGAAAAGGAACTGAAACTTGTCTTCAATTGGGATCGTTGGGATGCCGCGATGGAGAAAGCGTTCAACGAATATCATTTCAATACCATCAAGATGAATGTCACGGGCTTGGGCAGCGGCACGTTCCATTCGCGCAACGAACCGAGATTCATGGGCTATGCGGAAGGCACGCCGCAATATGAGAAGTTGATAAAGGAATATTTTGGCGAAATCGAGGCCCATCTGAAGGCGAAAGGTTGGCTGGACAAGGCGTATATTTATTGGTTTGACGAACCGGATCCCAAAGACTACGAATTCGTGATGAACGGCTTCCGCAAGCTGAAAAAATACGCGCCTGGCATCCGCCGCATGTTGACGGAGCAAATCGAAGACGATTTGATCGGCGGTCCGAACCTGTGGTGCCCAGTGACGCCGCGTTTGAAGAAGGAACAGGTTCCCGAACGCAAGGCGTTGGGCGAACAGTTCTGGTGGTATGTTTGCACAGGCCCGAAAGCGCCGTACGCGACGCTGTTCATCGACCATCCCGGAACGGAGTTGCGCGTCTGGCTGTGGCAGACGTGGGACTATCAGGTGGATGGTATTCTTGTTTGGGCAAGTGACTACTGGTCAAGCCCTTGCGCGTATCCCGACTCCTTGCAGAATCCTTACAAGGATCCGATGAGCTGGGTCTCTGGCTACGACACGCCAGCTGGTGTTCGCACTCCGTGGGGCAACGGCGACGGTCGTTTCGTCTATCCGCCGGAAGCCGCCGCCGATGGCAAGCAGAATGGAACCGTCATGGACGATCCAGTCGTTTCCATCCGTTTCGAAATGCTTCGCGACGGTATTGAAGACTATGAGTATTTCGCCATGTTGAAGCGTCTTCTGGCGGCGAAAGGCGCCAATCTGCCGGAAGCGAAACGCGCTGAATACGAAGCACTTCTGACGGTTCCCGAAAATGTGACGCGCACGATGACGGATTTCACGAAAGATCCCGCCACGTACGAAGCGCACCGCCTGAAACTGGCGGCCGCGATTACGGAACTTTCCAAGTGAGCATAGGAAGCTCTAGAAAATCTAGAAGCTCTAGAGGCTCTAGAATTTCTAGAAAATCTAGAAAAAAATAAAGGATTCAATACAATGGATAAGCCCAGATGGTCGAAAGAAAAGGCATGGGAATGGTATGACGCGCAGCCATGGCTGCGTGGCTGCAATTTCATGGGGAGCGACTGCGCCAATCGCGTCGATCAATGGCAGGAGCTTGGCTTCGAAGAGCATCTGCAGACTGCCGACCGCGAACTCGAATTGGCGGCTTCCATCGGCTTCAATTCCGTCCGTCTTATCGTCCAGTTCGAAGTCTGGCAGCAGGAGCACGACGGCTTCATGGAACGCTTCGAACGCTACATCCAGACATGCGCGAAACACGGTATTTCCGTCATGGTCACAATCGGCAACGACTGCTCCGTTCCTAAAGAAATCTACGAGCCGAAAACGCTTGGTCCGCAGAAGGTCGATTGGGGCTACCACGGCGGCGTGAAGAAGTCGCCGCACATGTCGCATCCGGGCGCCCATGGCTACACGGTCATGGACGATCCCGAACTGTCCGTCAAATTCTATGAAATGACGGCGGAACTGATGACGAAATACGCGAAGGATCCGCGCATCATCATGTGGGATTTGATCAACGAGCCGGGCGCGGCGGGCCGTGGCGAAATTTCCGTGCCGATTGTGCGGAAGTTCTTCGAAATCGGCTGGGATATCAATCCCGAACAGCCATTGACGGCATGCATGTGGGCGCAGATTCTGAAGGGCGGCAATCCGAGCGAACGGCTCGCGGCCGATTTATCTGATATCGTTTCGTTCCACTGCTATTCGCCCTATACGGAGATGATCAAAGTCATTGATTACCTGAAGGAACTGTATGGCCGCCCGCTCGTCAATACGGAATGGCTGCATCGCATCTACCATAACAATGTGCAGGAAATCTTCCCGTTGTTCTATCTGGAAAAGATTGGTTCGTACAATTGGGGCTTCGTGGCGGGGCTCTACCAGACGTATGAGCCATGGGAAGGCATGTGGCAGCGTGTCGATGCAGGCACTGCCCCCGCCGACTGGGATTTTACCAAATGGCAGCACGACTTGATAAGGCCGAACCTGCGTCCGTACGATCCGAAGGAGATCAAAATCATCAAGACATTCTGCCAGATGGCGGATGAGAAATTCAAACAGAAAAAAGCGTGAAGGAAGATCCCGCAAAAAACATGTGTAAATCATGTCGTGAGTCATAAAGTAAAAAAATTGTCAATTTTTCTTGAAAGGTGCTATTTTGGGTGTATATTAAGTACGTCTTAATTCAAAAGACGTACCTAAAAATCCCAATTTTGGCCCCGGCTGGCATTCTCCTTCCCACCTCCCTCTCTCCTCCCCCAACTGTCAGCCGGGGCCTTTTTTTGTCTCCCTGCGGAAGACGCTTATGGCCGATGGCCGATGGCTTATGGCCGATGGCTGATGGCTGATGATGGGAAAAGGACGAAAGGGACATAAGCGACATAAGCGACGAAAAGTTTCAGGCTCGGGCTTATGGATTTGCTTTTGGCTTTTGGCTTTTGGCTTTAGGCTTTTGGCTTTTGGCTTCGCAAAGCGGTATTTTATGTGGTTTGGGTTGCCAAATCCATTTTTTATATTATGATATAATAAGGAAGAAAGGATTTTTGAGCATACATCAACAAAGGAGCATTATCCATGCAGCTTTCAGGTTGTTATACAGCATTGATCACGCCGTTTAGAAACGGACAGGTGGATTTCGACGCGTTGAGCGTCATCGTCGAACAGCAGATCGCAGGCGGCGTGGCCGGTCTTGTGCCCGTCGGCACGACTGGCGAATCGCCTACCCTCACGTACGCCGAGCACGATGCGGTTATCAAGTTCGTGACGGAAAAGGTCAACAAACGCTGCCAAATCATCGCGGGTACGGGCGGAAATTCGACGTTTGAAGCGATTCATCTGTCGAAAAACGCGGCGGAATTTGGCGCGGACGCCACCTTGCAGGTGACGCCGTACTACAACAAGCCGACGCCAGAAGGCCTCTACCGCCATTTCAGCATGGTTGCGGAGGAATCCGGCCTGCCGATCGTCCTGTACAACGTGCCTGGCCGTACGGGGCGTGAAATTCCGATTGATATCGTTGCGCGGTTGTCGAAGCACAAGCTTGTGGCTGCCATCAAAGAGGCGGGCGGCAGCGTGGAACGTGTCAACGCCATTAAAGATGCATGCGACATCACGGTTCTCAGTGGTGACGACAGCCTGACGTTGCCGATGATGGCCGTTGGTGCGTCCGGCATCATCAGCGTCGCGTCCAACATCATTCCCGCGGAAGTCTCGAACATGGCGAAGGCCGCCTTGGCGGGCGATTTTGCGACGGCTCTGAAAATCCATCGCAAGTATTATCCGCTGTATCGTGATTTGTTCATCGAATCGAATCCGATTCCGATCAAAGCCGCCATGGCCGATTTGGGCATGATTTCTGAAGAATACCGTCTGCCGTTGTGCGAAATGACCGCTACCAACCGCGACAAGCTCCGCGAGACGATGCGCCGCGTCGGCCTCCTGACGGGAAAGGATAATAGCGGAAAAATCGCCACGAAAAATCTAGATTTCTGAAAACCACGAACCGATGGGATGAAACAGCATGAGACACCTGTACTGGGCGTTGTCTGAAATCACACGTTTTGGCCGGTCCGACATCACGGATGCCGATCGGCCGTCAGGCTGGCGTGCCTGGATTGCGGGCATCGCCTTTCTGGACGGTGTTCTCTGCTGGATCGTGGCGGCGATTTTGTACAATCTCTTCAAGGTCCATATCGTCGGCGCGGTCATTGTCGCAATCGCCATCTGCATATGGCAAAACTACTTGCGCAAGGGGAAGCTCTCCAACGGCATGACGCTTCTGACGCTTTTGCTGCTTCGTCGTTGCGGCATAAATGACGCGGATCAGTCGTGGCAGGTCGTGGCGAGGCTTCTCGCCATGTTGCTGAAACCATTGTTGCTGGTTGTGTTGCTCAGCATGGGCAAGGCTTATTGGCTGATTCCAACCGCCGTGCTTTCGATGTGCGTCATGCTGGATATGAGTGGCGCAGTGCTGAAACGACGTGAAACGCATTCGTGGAAGGCCGTCGCGCATTGGATTGTCGCCGGCGTGGTATGCCTGCTGATGTGCTTTGCGGGCGGTGTCCGCTTTACATTGGTCTCATTCGTGGCGGTTGCCGCGGCGTTCTTATTACCGCCGACCGTTATGCGTTTTTCGCCGTTCGGTGAATATAACAAACAGCCGCTGGCCAAATCACTTTATCTGGCCTTCGGCGAACTCGTCATGTTGCTTGTGGGAATTCTTGGCTTCGCTCTGCGCTAAGAAATTAAGCATTAAGCATTAAGCATTAAGCATTAGTCAATGTTTTCTCCGACATCATGGTGATCGCAGGCAGGCAGAATCAGATTGAGCGCACCGTTGCACATGCTCCATGGTCTGCCCAGCCAACGGAAGACGTTGGCCATGTTCAATTTGCAGAAATAATATGTGTCCATGTGGGCTGATTCAGAAACAAGCGGATGATGGGATTCTGGCAGGACGTTGCGCCAATGGACGATGTTTGCTGGTTTTGATTTCGGATGGTTGAACCAACTAGTCGGATCGCGCGTATCCAACAGCACAATTTCGCGTTGGCATTTTTCTGCAAAATAGAATGCGGCGGAGGCTCCCATGCTGTGTCCACGGACGATGATACGGCTTCCTTCCGGTAATTTTTCTGCAAATTGGATCGCTTGTGGAATGTCACGGAAATTGAAAAGCGCGGCGCAATTGTAACCAAATTCATGGATGGAACGAGCATAATTGTCCATAAAATAAGCGCCATCATCCGATCCGGAAAACCAGATGAGAATGTCGCTTGGTTCAGTCGGAACGGCATAGTTTTCGTAGTTGTAAGGTCCGCCAAAATAATAGGAAGCGGAATATCCAGCCCCGAAGGCTATCAAGGCGGAAATAAGAGTCCAACACATGCAAAAGATGATTTTATGCTTTCTCGTGGCGTCTTTACGTTTGAATTTCAAGAAAACAATTGAACCCGCCAAACTAATGATAGCGGTTGTGATGCCCCATGTCCAGCAGGATGATTCTGCGACGTAGCGGTATTCCGCGCCTGTGATAGGATCGCCAATGACGATTGGGCGGAAATTGAGTACGATATCATGGATTTCCGTTGCTTCCGCGTTGTCTTGTTCCGTCGTCGTCGCCATCCATGGTTGCTCGGATGGCGGCGTTTCCTGTGGGGCAGATGGCGAGAGAATGACAAAACCGAAAATACACAACAGAAGCATCACACAGATGATGACGGCGATGATTCTGTTGCGTTGATTCGGTTGTTTGTCAGTTGGTTGCATATTATGGAAAGTAACACTGTGCTACATGATCGGTCCGTCTGCGCAGAAATCCTTACGGCCGCATTTGACGCAGCATGCGCCGCGCCATACGGAATCGAACTGTTCGCAGAGCGGCTCGACAATGGATCGTTCATCCGTAAAGACACCGTTCTCGAAATTCCGCTTGTTTTCGTTTTTCGCACCAAGTCCCGCGCCTGTCAGATTGGCGCTGCCAAAATAGGCTGTTTTGCCATCGGCGATGATGCATTTGAAATGCACACGCGGGCAGAGGACGCGTTCCATTTGTTGCCACAGACGTGGAAAACGATCGAAATCACGACGGAAATTCGGGCCAGGTTCTTTGGCATGGATGAGGCGGATTGCGATGCCTTTTTCCAACAGCGCGTCCAATACTTCCAGAAACGGCACCATGTCCTTTCGTCCCGCCATTTCGACATACATGTCCTTCAGATCGGCCGTGGCGATCCACAGGCGGTCATGCACGGATGGAATGATCGTCTTGGTCAAGCAGTCGTATATTTGTCTGTTTGAAACGAAAGTCAACATATTATATTGTTCTTAATTGAGCCATAAAAATATTCATGGTGATTCGTGGTTCTCTTTCATATCATAATTTAACCATGATATTAAAAAAAGCATTGAAGCCATGCAGATTTCTATGGAGATAATTGATTTCTGTAGAAGACTGCATACATTGATTCCTGTTCAGATGATACAGTTGAAATAAACTCAAGGAGATATTCCCAATGAAAAAACATCGTATATTCCTCCTGCTGCTGATTTGCACAATCCATCTGTTGGTTCATGCGGAAAACATACTCAAAAATCCAACCATGACCAAAGCCGCAGGCAATGGTCTGCCTATTTCTTGGAATGTACGGAATGGCGGAACATGGAAGGCCATTGAAAACGGTTTTACGCTAAGCGCGGGCAGTGTCGCCGTACAGCAGATGATCTTGCCGCTCGACGGTGAACTGCGCATTCGGGCGTCCATTACCGCGACAAAAGGCCTCAAATACCGTCTGTATGCGGAATATTGGACCGATAAAAAGACAGATGGCACGCCTTCAAGATGGATGAACAGCGGCGCGGATTGGCTTGAAGGAACGGGCGAACCGCAGCCGTTCGAACGAATTTTCAAAGTCGCTTTCAAATATGATCATGCGCATTTCGCCATTATGGCCGACAAAGGCGAAGGGATGTTGTCTTGCGAGAATCTGATATTGGAACCGTTCGAACGGCCCATGTTGGAAAATGCGGATTGCAAATTACGTGACGACAAAGGAATGCCGAAAATTTGGCAGATTCGTGGGGCGTCCATCAGTTATGACGATGATGCGGACATCACTCTATTCGATCCCGACGGCAAGGCTGTTTTGATATACAATTACCTGCGGCCGCGACTCGATATACCGACGGAAGTCACGTTCGAAGTCCGTTCGGAAGGCGTATGGCGTTCGTATGTCGAATGGTATGAAGGTCAGAAATATTGCAAGACGGATGCCGAATGGAAAAGTGCTGTGAATGCATGGAAGCCCATACGGACGATTCTCTTGCCGCACGCTCCTTATACGCGTTGCATTCTTGTTTTCGCGACGCAGAAAGGCGCCCGTCTGTCCATTCGGAATCTCAAGGCGGACGTTTGCCGTGGCGCGAGTGCTTTGGGCGGTTTCTGGGATGTTCCGGAACCGCATATTCTGGATGATGGAAAAGTCGATGTCTTTGGACAAAAAGGAGATGTGGCGTTGCGCGGCATTCCTGTCAGCGCAGGAAAACGGTATCGCATCAGCTATACGGTGGTGGGTCTGGACGATGCGCGGAGCCTTACGGGATTCCATGAAATCAATACGAAAATCAGTCCGTCCGTCGATGGTAAATTCGGTTTCAATGATGCGCGCAATTCACCTCAACGCAAATTCCAAATGTTTACGGTTCCGGAAAACTTTGCAGGAAAACGGATTGATTTTGCGCTGTCCGTCGCGTCACAAGGCACGGTCCGATTCAGTGACTTCCAACTGGAGGAAATACCCATTGATCCAACGGAAAAATGGGAACTTGTCGTCGAATCACCGTTTTATCGCAATACGATTTTCGCGTCGGATCCATCGGAACATATTCGTCTGACTGTTCATGCAGATGTAACGGCGCATCATGCCAATGCGAGTTTAGCATTACCGCAAGGCGTTGTCAAGACGACGGATGTAAATTTCAAAAACGAACAGGCCGTCATCACATTGCCACCATGGACGAATACGTATGGACAGGCCAAATTGGAAGTTGTTGTTTATGGAAATGACAATAAATCAATGAGAACCTTTACGGAGACGTTGCAGAGAATTCCTCCGCAACCACGGGAAATCAAGGCTCATCCAAATGGCTATTTTACCTGCAATGGCGAATGGCTCTTCCCGATCGTCCCGTTTGATATGTGCTGTGAAGACATGCTACAGGAAATCTATACATATGCGCAAAACGGTATCACGCTCATCCGTCATAATTATAATACAAATGTACAGGAAGGTCTGGAAGCATTGGACATGGCACAGCGTTGCGGTGTAAAACTTTGCTTCAGCATTGGTTATCCGCATCAGCAGTCTGAAATTCCTTTATACAAAAAACGTCTGGAGAAAGCCTATCCGCCAGAAATTCGCGAACATCCTGCATTCTTTGGCTATTTCATTGCGGATGAACCGCTTTGGGGCGGCATTCCGCATCAGATTTTTGAAGAAATCCATGCGATTCATCAAGAGTTCGATCCTGCGCATCCCACATGGATCAATGCCGCGCCGCGCAATGAAATCAGTGAATTGAAGCCGTACGGCGCCGCCTGCGACATCTATGGCGTCGATATCTATCCTGTTCCGTGGCCGAACAACCATTCAGGCCTTGAAGACAAGACACTGACGGCCTGCGGCAAGTATGCACAGCGAATGGTGGAGATTGTCAATGGACGCAAGCCGATCATCAACTGGCTGCAGGGATTTTCGTGGCATGAATTGGCTGAAGATCGATGGACGCCTGCAAATCCGAAGCCGTATCCGACAGTGATGCAATCGCGTTTCATGGCGTTCGACACGTTGCTCAACGGCGGCACGGGATATGGCGTTTATGGAATTCGCCATGTTCTTCAGCCTCAATTCATTGAGGAGATTTTCCAAGTCACACGCGAACTCAATGGAATGTCACGATTGTTTGTCGAAGGAAAACGCCTTCCTGACGTGAAGACAACGACTTCCGATCTGAAAGTCGCGGCTATAGAATATCAGGGAAAATGCTATTATTTCATCATGAATCTGACGGACAAACCGCTCAAAGGCGCTGTCGTTGATGGCGAAACGGTTTCTGACGGCTTGCGTGATTACGCCAGTGGCGTGGCTGTCGATTTCAGAAATTTGGAATTGGGACCCTGGGGTGTTCTGACGTGCGGGCCTGAATTGCCTCCGTCCATCAATCCGATTCCACCGAAAATTCCAGAACTGGAGGCCAAAGGCTCGCCATTTGCGGATAGAATCCGAAAAATGTACGAAGAGAGCTTGAAGCCTGGCTACGAAGGCGATGCGGCATGGATTTGGGATGCCGACAGCATCGCCGTGGGCGAAGAATGTGTGGTTTACAAGACTGTTGAAATCAATGACATCAATCAAGACGCCATAGCTTTCGTGGCGGCGGATGATGCATATGAACTGTTTGTCAATGGACAATTGGTTACAAAGAATAACGGCTGGGCAATCATGAACAAGATTGATCTAACGCCTTATCTGACAAAAGGAACGAATCACATCGCGATTCATGGTATGGACAAAGGCGGCTTGCCCTGTGGCGTTCTCGCCGAATTACAAATTTCAGGAAAAACGATAGTTACGGATTCATCATGGCATACAATGCCCATCAAGGTCGGCTCGACGGAATTGCCTTCAGTTGAAAAACTTGCCACTGGCAAGCCTGCCAAAATCATCGCGCCATACGGTGGCGGCGTCTGGAAACGGAGAGTGAAGATTCATTAGTTGGATTTTATACAGCAAAATATTTCTACGGTATTATGCTTAACTCTTTCAATGCCTGATATTTGGGGGTGTCGAGATGATACAGGCTTTCGACGGCTCCCCAACAGCCCCATTTGGAATATCGGCCGGAAAGTGTGAAATAACAGAAGATTCCGCCGCCTAGCTTGCGCCAATTGTCGCCCAAATCGTGCATGACGCAATCTTTCATCTGCGGTGCGCGATGAGCCGCCATGCGGATGTCGAGATTCGTTTCGACTTGTCCACGATGATGCGGACCGCCTTCGTAGCAGCACAGGCCGCCTGGCAGGTTGAATTCTTTTACGAGCTTGAGCAATTTGTTTTTGCCTGCGACGGAATTGTCGCTGGAAAGTTTGAATTGCGCATGAATCGTTTCGACATCTTTGCAGTCTTCCGGCTTCGGTTCGCTGAAATAGGGGGCAATCGCCAACGCATAGAGCCATTCCAATGGCGCATGGCCAGATTGTTTTTGCACAAATTCCAGCATTTCACGTGGTTGCGCATCCGGCGGATTCCATCCGAACTGCCACGCGAGAATGAATCGCAGATTTTTCTGAACGGCTTCCTTTCCAAAAACTTCCGTGAAAATCTGTGCGCATTCATATGTCCGCCAGGCATGGCAGAGATAATATTTGCCATCGAACATCGGATTCGCTTTCGCAAGGCTCAGATTGTATTGCGCCGCGGCAAATGACCAATTCCATACTTCATTGCTAAGTTCTACATACAGAACACGTTCGGAATCAAGATGCTCCTTGAAGAATTTCGCCATTTGGCGTTGGTAGTCTTTCGAGGCATGGATTGGTACCGTAATCCACGCGTCTTTTTTTGTCACATTGGCGAGTTCCGCGACGTATTCATAGGCCGCGCCATGTTGGCAGGCCTGAGAAGCATGTTGCGGTGTCGTACGTTGCGACCATTCCAATGGCGTCGCGTCGAACCATGGCGGTTCAGGCTTTCGGTTCTGCGAATTGGTGTTTTCAAAATCCATGAAACGAATGACTTGGAACGGCTGTAGGGCGGCGATCAATTCAGGCGTGAATGTCCCTTTGTCGGCACGTGTTTCGCGAACAAGCGTCACATTTCGCACGCCGCCGTTTGTATTGATGAAGCCAAGCATCAGCATGTTTTTGCCTTTCAGGACGGTTATGACCGCATGGTTGCGTCCTGCCGCATCGGTTGATACATCGCTGATAGTCGCGCATCCAAGCAACGGTTCGACTTTCGCCTGACCGTCGAAGGCCAATAGATAACGGCCTTCTATTTCTTCTGGAGCGCGGTCGGCAAAGACGATGACGCCTGCGTCCTCCAATGGCCAGCCAAGCTTGTCGGTCTTGACTTCATGTTTCCACGGTTCGCGTGGGCGGCCCCAACGGCGCGACGATTTCATCGCATCGTTGAATGTTTCAGTGGAGGAATAATCGGCGAGGCCGTCAAGATTGACACCAAGCCATCCTTCGGCTCTGGCGGCAGGGCAGCCTGTAAAGACATGGAAGATCGCGCAGGAAAGAGCCATGCAGAATGTCAAAATGGAATGTTTCATGACCGGACAATTCCTTTCGTTAATACGTTTGAAACAACAATATGATATCACAAAGATATATTATGTCCGCTCTTATGAGAATTGCAACTATTCGTGAACCACGAATTAACACAAATGAACACGAATTTTTAACCACAAAACACACGAAACACATCCAAGATAGTGTCATTTTTGTGTTTCAAGAAACAACGATAGCATCAGCAGTGTCCATAGCAGATAGCTATGGTCGGAATGGCTGGATTGATGGGCGTTCCAGATTTCAGCGAGTGGTTTGCGTTCGATGAAGCCTTCGGAAATGAGCGGGCCTTCAAACAACGATTCCTCCGCCTGTTTGCGCCATGTCGTGCGTAGCCATGCGGCCAATGGAATACCGAAGCCGCGTTTGCGTCGGTTCAAAATCTTCGACGGCAGCAAATTCGCAAAGGCCGCTTTCAGAATATGCTTACGGTCGTTTCCGTGGAGTTTGAAATTCCATGGAAGGGTGGCGGCGAATTCAACCAGTTCGTGATCAAGAAATGGTGAACGGACTTCCAAGGCGCAGGCCATGCTAGCGATATCGACTTTTGTCAGTACATCGCCAGGCATATACGTGTGGATGTCCAATTCGGAGCATCGTTCCGTTAAGTCTTTCGATGTCAATGTCTTTTCAATTTCGGCAAAGGGCAGGGCATTGTTCGCAGCATCACGCAGACGCGGCCCAAAAATTTTGTGGCGAATGGATGCGGGACAGCGGTCGAGCAGACTGAAATAAGCATTCTCCTTCGTGTGTGCGAACAGTCGGCTGAGACGGCGCAAACGCCCGCAGAACGTCCGTTCACCAGAATCTGGAAGCAGATTCGTCAATGCTGCAAATGAACGTCTTAGCGATAGTGGGATGTGTTGCGATGACTGGAACATCTGCATCGCGATATAGCGTTCATAGCCGCCGAAAATTTCGTCTGCGCCGTCGCCGCTCAAGGCGACGGTCAGGCCAGTGCGGGTGAATTGGCTCAGAAGAAATGTCGGCAGCATGGACGCATCCGCGAAAGGTTGTCCGAAATGGCGGATCAGTTTGCGCAGAAGAGCGAAATCATCAGGAGCGACTTCCAGTTCGTGATGACGCAGATTCACGCCTGGCAGACGTGAAATCAAGGTGGCGGAGGCGCAGGCCGCCGCCCGTTCGTCGTATGACGCATCGGCGAAACCAATCGTGTATGCGTCACATGCTTCCGGAGCCCGAATTTTGGCGGCGACAGCCGCGATGATGGCGGAATCGAGACCGCCTGAAAGAAACACGCCTAGCGGAACATCCGCAATCATCCGTTTGCGGACGGCGTTTTCAACAAGCGTACGCAACTGTGCAGAAGCATCTTGAAAGTTGAAATGTTCGGCTTTACGTGAGAAGTCCAGTTGCCAGTATGATTGGATGACGGGCTGCGGAGCGTCAATGGAAAATGTCATTGTGCATGCAGGCGGCAAACGGTGGACATGACGATAAACGGTCTTCGGCTCCGGTATGTAAAGAAGTGAAAGATAGTCGCTTATGGCGGCGATATCGAGCTCCTTCTCCATGGCCGGATGGACGAGCAGGCCTGACAGTTCGCTGGCGAAGACAAGTGTGTCGTTGGCCATGAAATAGAACAGCGGCTTTTGCCCAAGACGGTCACGAGCCAACAGCAGACGACGGCGATGGCAATCATACACGGCGAACGCGAACATGCCTTGCAGTTGCGACACGAATGAATCGCCAAATTCTTCGTATAGATGGACTAATGTCTCCGTGTCGGATTCCGTCGTGAAACGATGGCCTTTCTTTTGCAATTCGCGCCGTAGTTCCAGATGGTTGTAGATTTCGCCATTGAGAATGGCGACGATTGTTTCATCTTCGTTGAAGATAGGCTGATGGCCAGTTTCAGGGGAAATTACAGCAAGGCGGCGATGGCCGAGCGCGACATCTTGGTCAATGAAAAATCCGTCATCATCAGGGCCGCGATGCCGGAGGCTGTCATTCATTGCATGGATGACAGCCTCAGCTTCACCAGTGCCATGGTGGTTGGAGATGCCAGTTATACCGCACATGATTTTAGAGCTAAAAGCTTAAAGCTCAAAGCTTAAAGCGAATGCCTAGGCTTCTAGAAAACTAGAAGTCTAGAAATGCAAATGGAAAGCCATAAGCGTTGGTAGCTGAAAAGCTTACTTGCTAGGAGATTGGTTGAAGTGCACACCAGCCACGGCGCGGCCGGACGGTTCGTTCATGTGCTTGAAGGCTTCGTCCCATTCCAACGCTTTGGCTGTTGAACAAGCCACAGACGCTTCGTGCGGGACGCAGGCCGCCGCCGATTCGGACGGGAAGCATTCCGCATAGATGCTACGGTAATAATATTCCTCCTTCGTGGCAGGCGTGTTGACAGGGAAGCGTTTGGCGGCCAACGCGAACTGCGCATCCGTGATTTCGCGGGCCGTCATTTCCTTCAGCGTGTCGATCCACGAATAACCGACGCCGTCGGAGAACTGCTCTTTCTGCCGCCAAACGATTTCCGGCGGAAGCATGTCGTGGAACGCTTCGCGCAGGATCCATTTTTCAATCGTGTCGCCACCATGCTCGCCGATTGTCGCGGGCAGTATGCGGCCACGACACATCTTGTCGGCGGGATTGAGACGCATCGCGACATCGAGAAACTCCTGATCAAGGAACGGGACACGGCCTTCGACGCCCCATGCCGCCAACGCCTTGTTCGCGCGGAGGCAGTCGTAAAGATGAAGCTTGCCGAGTTTGCGGACGGTTTCTTCATGGAACTCCTTGGCGTTCGGAGCTTTGTGGAAATAGAGATAGCCGCCGAAGATTTCGTCCGAGCCTTCGCCGGAGAGAACCATCTTGATACCCATCGCCTTGATGGCGCGAGCCATGAGGAACATTGGCGTGGAGGCACGAATGGTCGTGATATCATACGTTTCCAGATGGTAGATG
Source organism: Victivallales bacterium (assembly GCA_017548425.1). Lineage (GTDB taxonomy): Bacteria > Verrucomicrobiota > Lentisphaeria > Oligosphaerales > Oligosphaeraceae > UBA1407. The sequence goes on along the minus strand of JAFZAB010000155.1, from coordinate 16,480 downwards.
ACGTCAGGCAGGGCGTCGAGAGCCTCCTGGATGGTGAAATGGATTTCGTGATGGACGGTGCCCAGGAAATCAGCGGCTTTGCGGGCCGCGACAAGATCCGGTGAATCTTCCAGACCGACGGCGAACGAATGGAGCCGCGGCCACCATGCTTCCTGTGTATCGCCAGTCTCGACACGGCGGCGGGCGAATTTCGCCGTAATTGCCGCAATGACAGAGGAATCCAAACCGCCGGAAAGCAGCACGCCGTACGGCACGTCACTCATCATCTGGCGTTTGACGGCGGCCTCCAAAGAGTCGCGAAGCTCTTGGATGGATGATGTGTTGTCTTTTACGTTGTCGAATTCAAACCAATCGCGATGATACCATTTCACAGGCTTTTCGTCGCCGCTCTTCAGATAATAGCCGGGCTGGAATTCCTGCAGCGTGCCGCAAACGCCTTCCAGAGCCTTCAGTTCGGAAGCGACGTAGTAATGGCCGTCGTCGTCCCATCCTTCGTACAGCGGGATGACACCGATGGGATCACGTCCGATCAGATATTTGTCTTCCTTTGAGTCGTACAGGGCGAAAGCGAAAATTCCTTTCAGCATGTCGAGAAAATCCGCGCCATATTTAATGTACAGCGGGAGAAGCACTTCGCAGTCTGACTGCGTCTGGAATTTATATTCGCCGCTCAATTGCTCACGAAGCTCTTTATGGTTGTAGATTTCGCCGTTCACGGCCAAAACATAGCGTCCATCCGGACTGTAGAGCGGCTGTTTGCCTGACAGCGGGTCGATGATGGCCAATCGTTCATGGGAAATCAATGCACGCGGGCATTCGAAAACGCCAGACCAATCGGGACCGCGATGACGGATTTTTCGCGACATCTGAAGCAACTGTTTTCGCAGGGCGGCCGCCTTGCCGTCCGTAATATCAAAAATACCGACAAAACCACACATGATCTATCTCACTCCTTTATATCAATTGACTTGCGCATTTCAAACCATCTGCGATGGCCCGCACGACAAGCGACGGACCCCAAGCCGCATCGCCTGCGATCAGCACGTTCTTCTGATCGGGCAGGCCGAGGCTGGCGAGCACGTCTTCGCGGCTTCTCTTCAGGAAGCCCATGGCCAACACGACCAATCCGCAGTTAATGGTGCGCGACGGGCCTGCGACCGTGAATTTCGACGGCTTGCCGTTCGGTGCGAACTCCCACTTCACGGGAACGACTTCCACGCCTGTGACATGGCCGTTTTCACCGATGAAACGCAGTGTATTCAACGCCCAGAAACGCTGCAGGCCTTCATCGACGGAGGACGAGCCGCGCAACTTGTACGGCCACATCGGCCATGGCGTGTGGACGTCTCGTTCGATTGGCGGCTTCGGCATCAAATCGATGGACATGACGGAATTAGCGCCTTGGCGGATGACCGTTCCCGCGCAATCGTTGCCCGTATCACCGCCGCCGATAATCAGAACGTCTTTTCCAGAGCCTGAAACGGCGGTTTCAGCTGCTTCACCTGTATTCTTACGATTCTGTCCACCAAGCAGTTCCAACGCCTGGACGATACCGGAAAGTTCACGGCCTGGGACTTTTAAATCGCGCGGCACAGGCGTGCCGTTGGCGACGACAACCGCGTCGTAATGCTTCAGTAAGAACGAGCCTGAAACATCCGGTCCGACTTCAGTTTTGCCGTGGAATTCGATGCCTGCTTCCTCCATTAACTGCCAACGGCGGTCGATCAACGCCTTGTCGAGTTTGAAGCATGGGATGCCGTAGCGGAGGAGGCCGCCAGGCTTTTCGTTGCGGTCGTAGATGACGACTTTGCATCCTGCTTCATTCAACTTGACGGCGGCGGCGAGACCCGCAGGGCCCGCGCCGATGACCGCCACATTGCGACCGTTGCGGCTCAATGGCTTCCGTGGCTTCACCCAACCGTTTGCGAAAGCCGTGTCAACGACTTTTTTCTCAATTTGGCGGACGTTTGTGGCACCGAATCCTTCGCCTTCAAGACAGCAGGACGCTTCGCACAGGGCGGGGCAGATGCGGCTTGTGAATTCAGGGAACGGACTGGTTTCGGAAAGGCGTTCCCATGCGTCGCGCCAATCGCCGTGCATGACGGCGCGGTTCATGTCTGGAACGGCGTTCTGCAACGGGCAGCCCATGGCGTGGCAGTAAGGAAGGCCGCAATTCTGACAGCGGCGTGAAAGCCGCTGCACCTCTTCGGCGGTCAAAGTCGCTTCGACTTCGGAGCAGTCGTTGACGCGTTCGCCAATCGGTCGATAGACATGTTCCAAGCGGGGAATCTCAATGAATGTCTTGCTCATTATTTGCTGCTCCGTAGAATTTTCTTGTACTCGACCGGCATGACGCAAACGAAGCGTCCACGGTAATCGTTCCAGTTCTGCAGGATGCGTTTCGCCTTTTCGCTGCCGGTAGCGGCTTCGTGGCGTTTCAGCATGTCGAGCAGTTCGTTTTCCTCCCGCGTTTCGGAACGGATGGATTCAAGATCGACGGTGTCGAGATTGCAGCGCAGGTCGAAATCGCCGTCTTCGTCGAGAACGTAGGCTGTACCGCCCGTCATACCTGCCGCGAAGTTTACGCCCGTACGGCCGAGCACGACGACGCAACCGCCTGTCATGTATTCACAACCGTGGTCGCCAACGCCTTCGACGACCGCCTTGAAACCGCTGTTGCGGATGGCGAAACGTTCGCCCGCCTGTCCGTTGATGTAGATTTCACCGCTTGTGCCACCGTAACCGATGACGTTGCCGGCAACGACGTTTTCTTCCGCTTTGCAAATCGCCTTCGCATCGGGCACGATGACGATTTTACCGCCGGAAATTCCTTTACCGACGTAGTCGTTTGCTTCACCTTCCAGACGGAAAGTGACGCCTTTCGACAGGAACGCGCCAAAGCTCTGGCCCGCGACGCCGTGGAAGGCGACCTTCCATGTGTCGTCCGGCAGGCCGGCGTCACCTTTTGCCAGCGCGATGCGGCTGGAGAGCCGTGCGCCGACGGAGCGGTCCGAGTTCGCGATTGACAGGCTGGCGGAGGCGTGTTTGAAAGTTGTAAGAGACTTGCCTAACGCGGGGAAGAGCTTTTCATCATCCAACGTCGTCTGCGTATATTTTTCGCCCTGCCAACGGACGATGTCGCCTTCGACGCGATGGAGCATGGGCTGGAAGTCCAGCATGGCGGCCTTGCCGACGGCCATGGCGGGATTAACTTCCAACAGATCCGTGCGGCCGACAGCTTCATCCAGAGAATGCAGGCCGAGCGACGCAAGAATGCCACGGGCCTCTTCCGCGATGAAACGCAGATAGGCGATGATGTGTTCAGGCTTGCCTTGGAAGCGTTTGCGGATTTCAGGATCCTGTGTCGTGATACCAGCGGGGCATGTGTTGTCTTGGCATTGACGCAGCATCATGCAGCCCAAAGCCAACAGCAGGGAGGTGGCGAAACCGAATTCCTCCGCGCCGAGCAGGGCCGCGATGACGATGTCGCGGCCTGTACGGAGCTGTCCATCCACCTGCAACTTGACTTTTCCACGCAAGTTGTTCTTCACCAATGTCTGATGTGTTTCGGCCAGACCGATTTCCCATGGCATGCCGGTATGCTTGATGGAGCTGAGCGGCGCGGCTCCCGTGCCGCCGTCGTGGCCGGAAATGACGACCACGTCCGCGTGGGCTTTCGCGACGCCTGCCGCGACCGTTCCGACGCCGTTTTCGGAGACGAGTTTCACGGAGATTCGCGCGGCACCGTTTGCGGCGCGGAGGTCGTGGATCAGTTGCGCAAGATCTTCAATGGAATAGATGTCGTGATGCGGCGGCGGTGAAATCAATGTGATTTTCGGCGTGGCATGGCGGGTATGGGCGATGGCTTCGTTGACCTTGTCGCCTGGCAGTTGGCCGCCTTCGCCCGGCTTGGCGCCTTGCGCCATTTTGATTTGCAAGTCCTTGGCGCGGGCCAAGTAGTTGATGGTCACGCCGAAACGGCCGGAAGCCACTTGGCGGATGGCGCTTGCGCGGCATTCGCCGTTTGCGTTCGGCGTGTCGCGTTCGGAGTCTTCGCCGCCTTCGCCGGAGTTGCTCATGCAGCCGATGCGGTTCATGGCGACGGCGATGGCTTCATGGGCCTCCGGGCTCAATGCGCCCAGGCTCATGGCGCCGCCGACGAAATGCTTCAGAATGCTTTCAACGGATTCCACGTCATCCAACGGAACGGCTTGTTCCGTCTTGCGGAACTGTAGCAGATCGCGGAGACGAATGGGAATGGACGGTTCGTTGATGCCTTTGGCGAATGTCTGATACTGCGTGGCGTCGTTTTCGCGAACGGCGCGATGCAGGGCGCAGATGGACAGCGGCGTCACGAGATGCGGCTCGCCGATGGCGCGCCAACGGTAGTTGCCGCCGACTGGCAATGGCTTGTCACAAGCCGCGCAACGGGCGGTTGTTACGCGGGCGCGGACTTCTTCGGCGATTTCGGCGAGACCGATGCCGCCGACGGCGGACGGTGTGCCCGGGAAGTAGCGGCGGATGACGTCCGGCCCGAGGCCGAGCGCTTCGAACATTTGCGCGGAGCGATAACTGCGCAGCGTGGCGATGCCCATCTTGGACATGCATTTCAGCAAGCCTTTGTCGATGGCGGAGATATAGTTTTCCGTCGCTTTCGCCGCGTCGCCGTCCTTCGCAAGAGCGGAGACTGTTTCCAACGCAAGATACGGATGAATGGCCGTGGCGCCGTAGCCGAGAAGCAACGCGTAGTGCATGACTTCCCGCACTTCGCCGGATTCCACGATGATGCCGACGGGCGGCCGCAGACCGGCGGCGGTCAATGCGCGGTTGACGGCGGAGACGGCCAATAGCGACGGCATCGGCAGTTCGTCGTCCGCCAACTGCTTGTCGCTGAGAACAAGCACGCTCTTGCCGCTGCGTGCGGCTTGAACGGCCTGCTGTTCCAATTCATGAAGGGCGGCTTCCAAATCGTCCTTCCAGCCGATTGGCAGCATTTGGACTTGAATATGAGGCACTTCCATGACAAGCAAACGGGCCAGATCACCGCCTGTGAGAATCGGGCGGGCCAGACGGACGATGCTTGCGCGATGGTCTTCCTCCGAAAGGATGTTGCCTTGGTTGCCGATATACGTCGTCAGGCTCATGACCAACTGTTCGCGGATCGGATCGATCGGCGGGTTGGTCACTTGCGCGAAGCGCTGTTTGAAGTAGTTGAACAGCAATTGCGGCCGCGGCGAAAGAACGGCGAGAGCCGCGTCGTTGCCCATGGATCCGACTGGCTCTTTGCCTGTTTCAACCATTGGGCGGACGATCAGTTCGATGTCTTCCTGCGTCCAGCCGAAAAGACGCTGTTTTTCCTTGAGATTATCGGTGACGCGCGCGGCCGCGATGGAATCGAACAGACCTGCGACGGGAATCTTGTTTTCCTGCGCCCAGCGGCGATAGGGGGCTTGCCGCGCGATTGTGTTCTTCAGTTCGGCGTCGAGAACCAGCCGATGGGCCTGTAAATCGCACCAGAGGATTTCGCCGGGCTTCAGACGGCCGCGGCGGACGATGTCCTCTGGCTTGAGATCGAGCACGCCTGTTTCGGAGGCGAGTACGAACAGGCCGTCTTTCGTCAAAGAATAACGGGCGGGGCGGAGGCCGTTGCGGTCCAGCATGGCGCCTGCGCCGATGCCGTCGGTGAACGTGACGGCGGCAGGGCCGTCCCATGGTTCCTCCAAGGCGGAATGGTAGTCGAAGAAACCGCAGATGTCCTTCGTCATGTGATAGTTGACGCCCCACGCCTGGGGGATCAGCATCATCATGACATGCGGCAGCCAGCGGCCTGCTTGCGTCAGCAGTTCCGCCATGTTGTCGAGGCAGGCGGAATCGTTCTGCGTTTCGTCGATCAGCGGCAGCAGCTTCTTCATGTCGTCGCCGAAAAGGTCGCTCTTCAGGAAGGCTTCGCGCGTGCGTGCGTGGTTCAAATTGCCGCGCAGCGTGTTGATTTCGCCGTTGTGGGCCAGATAGCGGAACGGATGGGCCAGCCGCCATGTCGGGAAGGTGTTCGTGCTGTAGCGTTGATGGACCAACGCCAGCGGCGATGCGAACATTTCGTCTGCCATATCCTTATAAAACGCTTCGATTTGCGTGGCCAGCATCAGGCCTTTATAGACGACCGTCTTCGTGCTGAAGCTCGGGAAATACACATCCAGCAATTCGCGTTCAAGACGGCGGCGGATCACGAAAATCTTGCGCTCCAACGCATCGCCGGACAGGCCTTTTTTCGACACGACGAAAATCTGCCGGATGGCGGGACAGCTCTGACGGGCCTGCTCGCCAAGCTGCGCGACATCCGTCGGGACATCGCGCCATGCGAGAATCTTGCAGCCTTCCTCTTCGATGATGGCCTCCAACGCCGCCTCTTCGCCGACGCCGTTGAACATCATGCCCAACGCATATTCGCCGGCGGCCGGCAGGGCGCCTTTTAATTCGCGTTGGAAGAAATCATGTGGAATCACACACAGAAGCCCGGCGCCGTCGCCGGAAAGGGCGTCGCTGCCAGCGGCTCCGCGATGCAGGAGCCGCCGGAGAATGGTCAAGCCTTGCACGACAATGGCATGCGTCGATTGACCGTTCAGATTGGCGACGAGGCCGACGCCGCATGCGTCATGCTCGTTGCTGAAGTGGTACAGCCCTTCGTCTTGCGGCAGCGCCAGGCTGCGCTGTCGGTATTTCAGTTCCTGTTCCATAGTTTGGATTCCTTTCGATGTTTCTGCGTTGATGAGATTCACTTGAGAAAATTAAGCAGAAATCATGCCAAATGAATGATTTGTGAGGCACAGTGCTGTTTCGCGTATTATAATTATGGAATAATAGCGTTTGGAATAATGGGGGAGACTGGCAAAAAATGTCAGGCAGGGTGACAAAAAATGTCAGGCATGGATTGGATATGATGTTACAAAAAATGTAATATGGTCTAAAATGACGTGCAAAAAATGTAAGGCCCATGACAAATTTTGCCTGGTGTTACAAGCTGTTGTTTGGCAAATTGGCCTGTTTTTTACAAAAAAGTGCATGATTTGACACGATTTAGACGATTTTACAGGAAAAAATCTGCCTTTTAGCGGTTTCTTGGAAAACTTGGCACGGTAGTTGCTAAATTACCAATGTCAATTTAAAAAGAGATTGAAAAGGTCAAAATCAAACCATAGAAAAAAAGGAACAGAGCCATGCAAAAGAGATTTGACGCCGTATGCAAGATTTCGGACCGTTGCACAACTCCTGCCGAAGCGCAGGGCGCGAAGGTCCTGGATTACTTTGCGGAAGATGTGTTCGACATCGCGAAAATGGCGGAACATCTGCCGAAGAACACGTACAAGAAACTCATGGCGACCATCAACGGCATGCAGCCGCTGGATCCCGACATCGCGGATGAAGTCGCGACGGCGATGAAGGAATGGGCTGTCGCACGTGGCGCGACACATTATACGCATTGGTTCCAGCCGTTGACGGGCGGCACGGCGGAGAAGCATGATTCTTTCCTGAACTTCTCCAACGGCAAGGCGATTTTCGAATTCTCCGGCAAGACGCTGGCGGTCGGCGAGCCTGACGCATCCAGTTTCCCGTCGGGCGGCCTGCGCAGCACATTCGAAGCGCGCGGCTACACGGCGTGGGATCCCACGAGCCCCGCGTTCATCAAACGCCATGACAACGGCGGCACGCTCTGCATCCCGACGATTTTCTGCTCCTACACGGGCGAAGTCTTGGACAAAAAGACGCCGCTGTTGCGTTCCACGCAGATCTTGAAGAAAGCGGTCGTCCGCCTCATGAAATGCTTTGGCCAGGCGGAAGAGCCTGTAAAAGTCACGTTGGGTGTCGAACAGGAGTACTTCCTAATTGACAAGAAATTCTACCTGCAGCGGCCGGATCTGCTGCAGACAGGCCGTACGCTGTATGGTGCGCCGCCTGCGAAGCATCAGCAGCTTGAAGACCATTACTTTGGCAGCATTCCATCGCGCATTCTGGCCTTCATGACGGACGTTGAGAAAGCTCTCTGGAGCCTCGGTATTCCTGCGAAAACCCGCCATAACGAAGTGGCTCCTGCGCAGTTTGAATTGGCCCCAATCTTTGAAGATTTGAACTTGGCTGTTGACCATAACATGCTGATCATGGAAGTCTTGCGTCAGACGGCGGATCGCTACGGTTTGGTCTGCCTGCTCCATGAAAAACCGTTTGCCGGCATCAACGGTTCCGGTAAGCATAACAACTGGGGTATCGCCTACGGCAAACGCAACTTGCTTGATCCGGGCAGCAACCCTGCGGAAAACGCTGTCTTCCTGACCGTTCTGACCGCCGTCATCCATGCTCTGGATACGCACAGTGACATCTTACGGACCGCAACGTCCGGCCTCGGCAACGACCATCGTCTGGGTGCCAACGAAGCGCCGCCCGCCATCATTTCCATGTTCGTCGGCGAACAGTTGGAAGGCGTCATCAACCAGATCGTCAGCGGTACTGCCGCCAGCAAGAGCAAAGCGTCGTCGCTGCGGATTGGAATCGACGCGTTGCCGCCGCTGAACCGTGACGCAACCGACCGTAACCGTACATCGCCTTTCGCGTTCACTGGCAACAAGTTCGAATTCCGCGCCCCGGGCTCCTCGCAGTCCTGTGCAGAGGCCAATATGATTCTGAACACCATCGTCGCGGAAGCCATGGACGCCATCAGCGACCAGATGGAGAAGTTCTCCGAAAAGACCTTCAACGCCGATCTGCAGGCCCTGCTCAAGAAAGAGATTTCCGCCCATCAGCGCGTCATCTTCAACGGCGACGGCTACAAGGCGGAATGGGTTAAAGAAGCGACGAAACGCGGCCTGCCGAACCTGCCCACGACACCTGAAGCCATCAAGCCGTTGCTCGATAAGGATAACCAGAAGCTCTTCGAGAAGTACGGCGTGCTGACGAAGGCCGAACTCGAATCGCGTTACGAAGTCTTCCGCGAAGACTATGATCGCCGTCTTGAAATCGAGGCCCGCATCGCCTTGGAAATCGCCAAGAGCATGATTCGCCCGGCCGTCATCAAAGAGTATATGGCCATGCAGGACGCGAAAGGCTGCGCCGCCATCGATTCCGTCAAGAAAGAAATGGGCGATGATTTGAATGCTTTGAGCGCCGCCATCGACGCCTTGCAGAAGGCTCTCGCAAGCGGCAAGGGCATCATTCCCGCCATGACGGCGTTGCGGCAGAAAGTTGATGCGCTCGAAGCGATTATCGACGACAGTGTCTGGCCGCTGCCCAAATATCGCGAAATGCTTTTCATCTGCTGATTCAGGAGGAAGTCGCCTTGTCGGATCCACTCAAGCATGAATGCGGTGTCGCGCTGCTTCGCCTGCGCAAACCATTGGATTACTATGCCGAAAAATACGGCACGACGGCGTACGGCTTTTCGAAGCTGTCGCTGTTGATGGAGAAGCAGCACAACCGCGGACAGGACGGCGCGGGCATCGCCTGCGTCGGTCTGGACGTGCCGCCCGGAAAACCGTTCTACCAGTTGGAGAAGAGTTGCTCCTCCATGCCGCTGGCGGACTTGTTGGAACGGATTTCCGGCATGCTTGAAGCCTCCGACCAGAAAACATCCACGAAAGCTCTTGCGCGGCCGTTCTGCGGAGAGGTCTATCTCGGGCATCTCCGCTACGGCACTTACGGGAATCGCACACTGGCGGCCTGTCATCCAATGGTCTGCGACAACGCCCGCCGCGCCAGCACATTGCTGGTGGCGGGCAATTTCAATCTGACAAACACGCCGGACGTGTTCAACCATCTGACCTCCCTCGGCTATCATCCGCATGGTCATCAGGACTGTGAAATCCTGCTGACCATGCTTTCGCATTATCTGGGGGAATACCACGGCGATTTGCTTCAGGCGGTGAAAAACGCTGCCGCGCAATGGGATGGCGGTTTCGTCATCAGCGGCATCATCGGCAATGGCGACGCGTTCGCTTTCCGTGATGCTGCCGGCATCCGCCCTGCATATTATTATGTTGACGACGAAGTGGCGGTTCTCGCATCGGAACGCGTCACCATCCAGACGGCTTTCAACCTTGGCAGCGATGATGTCAAGGAACTGCCGGCCGGACATATGATCATCATTCCCGCAAAAGGCGAAATCACGTTGAAGCAATGCCTTCCGCATGCCCCCGTCCGCCATTGCGTGTTTGAACGAATCTATTTTTCACGTGGAAACGATGCGGACATTCAGCGTGAACGGCGCGCCCTTGGCCGCGCCGTCGTGCCGAAAGTCTTAGACGCCATCGACCACGACTACGACCATACGTTTTTCTCCTATATACCGAATACGGCGCAAGTCAGTTTCCACGGCATGCTGGAGGCGTTGGATGATTATCGCGGCGGCCACAAGCTGCGTTTCGGCATGATCGCCGTCAAAGACGCGAAATTCCGTACGTTCATCAGCGACGCGAACCACCGCGAAGAATTGTTTCCACACGTCTATGACGTGACTTACGGACTGATTCAGTCCCATGAGGACAATCTGGTCGTCATCGACGATTCCATCGTCCGCGGCAACACGATGCGCCGCGCCATCCTGCCGATTTTGGATCGTCTGGAGCCAAAACGCATCGTCATCGTTTCGTCAGCGCCGCAAATCCGCTATCCGGACTGCTACGGCATCGACATGGCCTCCTTCAGCGAACTGGTCGCCTTCCAGGCGTGCATGGATTTGATCCATGAGCGCAAAATGGATGCGTTCTTTGAGGAAACCGTCCATCAGGCGGAGGAGGAACTTGCGCGGCCGGATCGCGACATGCAGAACATCGCCGCGAGACTGTATGCGCAGTTCACCGATGATGAACTGACGGAAGCTATTACAAAACGGCTACTTCCAGACAATCTCAACGCCGAGCTGAAGGTCGTCTTCCTCTCCTGCGAAGACCTGCGGCGGTGCATTCCAGACCATACTGGCGACTGGTATTTTACTGGCAATTATCCGACGCCCGGCGGCAATCGCGTGGTCAACCAGGCGTTGGTCAACTTCGCCCATAATCTGTTCATTCGTGCATATTAAAGGAATCTGACATGAGTTCGCAAGCATATCTCGCCTTGGCCGACGGTACGGTCTTCAACGGCGTCTCCTGCGGAGCCGCCTGTGACCTGCCCGGCGAGGCGGTTTTCAATACAGGCATGAGCGGTTATCAGGAAATTGTCTCCGATCCGTCGTATTTCGGACAAATCGTGACGCTTTCTACCGCGGAAGTCGGTAATTACGGCTGCAACGATGAAGACATGGAATCACGCGGCGTCTTTTTGAACGGCCTCATCGTGCAGAATCTGAATCCACCGTCGTCGTGGCGGAGCCGTCAGAGTCTGGACGATTTGCTGAAGCAATCAAAAAGACCTATTCTGAGCGGTGTCGATACGCGTCGTCTTGTGTTGCACATCCGCGAAAAAGGCACGCAAAAGGCGTGGTTGCATGCCGATGGCACGGATCTGTCTGTGGAAGAGGCCGTCGCGAAGGCTCGTGCATGGTCCGGATTGGACGGATTGGACTGCGCGGCGGAAGTCGCCGCCGCAAAACCGTACAATTGGTCCGAAAAAGGTGATTTGCATGTCGTTGTCATCGACTGCGGCGTGAAATACAACATTTTGCGGCAGTTGGCGGCGACAGGTTTCCGCGTGACGGTCGTGCCATGCCGCACGACGGCAGAGGAGATTTTCAAGCTGCGGCCCAACGGCGTTCTGCTCTCCAATGGCCCGGGCGATCCGGACGGCGTCGTGGGCGTTGTCGATTGTGTGAAAAAACTGCTCGGCAAAGTTCCCGTCATGGGCATATGCCTTGGACATCAGATACTTGGGTTGGCTTGCGGAGCGCGGACGGGACGGCTCCATTTCGGTCATCACGGCTGCAATCATCCCGTCAAAAATCTGCTGACCAACACGGTTGAAATCACATCGCAGAACCACAACTTCGCGATCATGCCTGATTCGTTGGGCGGCAATCTGGAAATCACGCATGTCAATTTGAACGACGGCACGATTGAAGGCGTCCGCCACAAGACGCTGCCTGCGTTCTCCGTGCAATACCATCCGGAAGCCGCTCCCGGCCCGTTCGATGCACGCTATCTTTTCGGGCAGTTCAAGGAACTCATGCAGTAGGAGGTGCCATCGGCGTCCCGCCGTTGGCGAGGGTGTGCCATCGGCGTCCCGCCGTTGGCGATAATATAAAACAACAATCAAACGATCATGACAAAATTCATCTTCATCACAGGCGGTGTTGTTTCAGGGCTTGGAAAAGGCATCACATCCGCCAGTCTCGCATATCTGCTTAAGTCGCATGGTTACAACATCGCCATGCAGAAATTCGACCCGTATCTGAATGTCGATCCAGGCACGATGTCCCCCTATCAGCACGGAGAGGTCTATGTGACGGACGACGGAACGGAAACAGATCTCGATCTTGGTCATTATGAACGCTTTGCGGGCGTCCGTTGTGACCGTCACAGCAATTATACGAGCGGCAAAATCTACAGCAGTGTCATCGCCCGTGAACGGGAAGGCGCGTATCTTGGCGCGACCGTTCAGATGATTCCGCATATCACGGATGAAATCAAAAATGCCATCCGTAGCGCGGCCAAGCCTGGAATCGACATCGTCATGACGGAAATCGGCGGTACGGCGGGCGACATCGAATCGCTACCGTTTTTGGAGGCCGTCCGCCAGTTCAAGAATGAAGCAGGGCTTGGCAACGCCATTGTCATTCATTTGACGTTAGTTCCTTATATCAAATCTGTTGGCGAGATGAAAACGAAACCGAGCCAGCAGTCGGTCAGCATCCTGCACAACATCGGAATCTTTCCGGACATGCTGGTCTGTCGTACGGAAATGGCCATGGCGGACGAACAGCGCAGAAAGTTGTCACTTTTCTGCAACGTTCCCGACGAAATGGTCATTGAAGAATGCGACGTTCAGCATTCCATCTACGAAGTTCCGCAGGAATTGGCGGACAGGGGGATGGATGTGAAAGTCCTTGAACTTCTGAGACTTCCATTAACAGATAGCCATTTGGACGATTGGCATGAACTGCTGGATCGTGTCCTTCATCCGGAAAAAACCTGCCGCATCGCGTTGGTCGGCAAATATGCAGGATTGCGGGACGCCTACAAGAGTATCTTTGAATCATTTGCGCATGCCGGTATCGCCTTGCGCACCAAAGTGATATGCGACATGGTGGAGGCGGAGGAATTGGAAAACGACTGTTCGCGGCTGGACAGTTACGATGGCGTTCTCGTGCCTGGCGGTTTTGGAGCACGTGGCATCGAAGGGAAGGTTGCCACGTTGCAATATGCTCGTGAAAAAGGCATTCCATGCCTCGGCATCTGCCTCGGCCTGCAATGCATGGTCATTGAATATGCGCGGCATGTTTTAGGTTATAAAGACGCGAATTCGACGGAATTCGACGAAAAAACATCGCATCCCGTCATTGATCTCATGCCCGATCAGCGCGGCGTGTCCAGTAAAGGCGGCACGATGCGGCTAGGCGCATATCCATGTCATCTGGTTGACGGAAGCCGCGCGGCGGAACTTTACGGCGAAAAAGATATTTCGGAACGCCATCGCCATCGTTTTGAATTCAACAACGACTATCGGAAGCAACTGGTATCCGCTGGCTTGCAGATTGGCGGAACCAGTCCAGACGACAGGCTGGTAGAAATGGTCGAACTGCCCAACCATCCGTTCTACGTTGGTTGCCAGTTCCATCCGGAATTCAAATCGAGGCCATTCTCGCCGCATCCGCTATTCGTCGGGCTTGTGCAGGCGGCGTTGAAGCATCAGGAGAAGTGATATGCCAAGACGGACAGACATCCATAAAATCATGCTTCTCGGAGCCGGCCCGGTTGTCATCGGGCAGGGCTGTGAGTTCGATTATTCAGGCGTGCAGGCCTGCAAGGCGTTGAAACGCGAAGGTTATGAAATCGTTCTGCTCAACAGCAATCCGGCCACGATCATGACGGATACGGAATTCGCTGATCGTACGTATCTTGAGCCGATGACGCCCGAATATCTCCATGAAATCATCCGCCGCGAACGGCCAGATGCGTTGCTGCCCACATTGGGCGGCCAGACGGCGTTGAATCTCGCCATGGAAGCGTGGCGGAGCGGCGTGTTGAAACGCTATCACGTCGAATTGATCGGCGCGGACGCGAATGCCATCGCGCGTGCGGAAGACCGCAGGCTGTTCAAGGCGACAATGGACAGTATCGGCATCCGCAGCGCGAATTCCGATTCGGCCCATAGCCTGAAAGAAGCGATGGTCATCGCACGGGCCATCGGCAAATGGCCGCTGATTGTACGGCCGGGCTTCACATTGGGCGGTTCGGGCGGCGGTATCGCTCATGACGAAGCGGAATTCAAGACGATTGTCGAACGTGGCCTGGAGGCGAGTCTTAATCACGAAGTGCTTGTGGAAGAGTCACTTCTGGGATGGAAGGAATACGAGATGGAAGTCATGTGCGACAAACGTGGCACATCCGTCATCGTCTGCTCCATTGAAAACATGGATCCCATGGGCGTTCATACGGGCGATTCCATCACGGTGGCGCCCGCCATGACGCTGACGGATCGCGAATACCAGGCCATGCGTGAGGATTCGCTGAACGTCATGCGGGCCATCGGCATCCAGACTGGCGGCTCCAACGTGCAGTGGGCCGTCAATCCGCAGAACGGCGAACGGCTCATCATCGAAATGAATCCGCGTGTATCTCGTTCATCCGCACTGGCTTCCAAAGCGACGGGCTTCCCGATCGCCAAAATCGCGGCGCTGTTGGCCGTCGGTTATTCTTTGGACGAATTGCGCAACGACATCACGGAAAACACGCCTGCCTGCTTTGAGCCTGTTTTGGACTACGTCGTCGTGAAGATGCCGCGGTTCACATTTGAAAAGTTTCCCGATGCGAATTCGACGCTTGGCACGCAGATGAAAGCCGTCGGCGAAGCGATGTCGATCGGCCGTAATTTCAACCAGGCCTTCCAGAAGGCCATCCGTTCGTTGGAAACGGGCCATTGGGGCTTTGGTTTGGAGAAAAAACAAGTCGATTTCGACCAATTGGACGACGAAAAAATCGCCGCCGAATTGGCCCGCCCGAATGCGGATCGTGTCTATATGCTCCATGCCGCTCTCAAACATGGCTGGCCATTGGAAAAGATTCAGGAATTGACTGGTTTTGACATGTTCTATCTCCGCAAATTGGCGGAACTTGCGGCTTTTGAAACGACCATCGAAAACACGCCGGAAAGCCTGCGGAAAGCGAAGGAGCTTGGCTATTCGGACAGGCAGTTGGCTCTCGCTCTTGGTATGGACGAACTGGCCATCCGCGATTTGCGGAAGAAATACGGCATCCATCCTGCCTATGGCACGGTGGATACATGCGCGGGCGAATTTGCCGCTACAACGCCATACTATTATTCGACTTATGAAGAATATGACGAACCTGTTCGCGACGTGGCGGGCAGAAAGAAGATCATGATTCTTGGCGGCGGCCCGAACCGAATCGGACAGGGCATCGAATTCGACTGTTGCTGTTGCCATGCCGTTTTCGCCCTGAAAGACGCTGGATATGAAACGATCATGGTCAATTCCAATCCGGAAACCGTTTCCACAGACTATGATACAGCGGATCGCCTCTATTTCGAACCGCTTACGTTTGAAGATGTTCTGAACATCTATGAACGCGAACAGTGCGACGGCGTGATCGTCCAACTTGGCGGCCAGACGCCGCTGAATCTGGCGAGTGAATTGGAGCATGCAGGCGTCAAAATCATCGGCACACCGCCGACCGACATCGATGCGGCGGATGATCGTGGCATTTTCAAGGAAATCGCGAAGCAGGTTGGCATCCGTCAGCCCGCCAGTGGCATGGCCGCAGATGCGGAAGACGCATGCCGCATCGCGGCGAAAATCGGTTATCCCGTGCTCGTCCGTCCGTCGTTTGTATTGGGTGGCCGCGCCATGGCGATTGTCAATCAAGAGGATGCGTTGCGGTCGTACATGGCGGAGGCGACGCGCGTTTCCGAAGGCCATCCGATTCTTATTGACAAATTCCTCAGCGATGCGCAGGAATTAGATGTCGATTGTCTTTCGGACGGCCATGACACGGTTGTCGGCGCCATCATGGAGCACGTCGAACAAGCGGGTATCCATTCCGGCGATTCCGCCTGCTCCATTCCACCACGTGATTTGTCTGAAGCTGTTCTGGCGGAAATTCATACGGCTTCCCGCAAACTGGCGAAGGCGTTGCATGTCGTCGGTCTGATGAACATCCAGTTCGCCGTGCAGCATGACACGCTGTATGTGATTGAAGTCAATCCGCGTGCGTCGCGGACGGTGCCGTTTGCGAGCAAGGCGACAGGCGTCCCGCTGGCCAAACATGCCGCACTGTGCATGGCGGGCAAGACGTTGGCGGAGCTTGGTTTCACGCAGTCGCCG
>JAFZAB010000016.1 GCA_017548425.1 Victivallales bacterium | reverse complement strand
ATTGCCTGTTCGAGGTCTTGTTCGTAGTAGGCTGCCTCGCGTTTCAATCCAAGAAATTCCAACACCGTAGGCTGTTTGATGATTTCCTGCGGTGTTTCCGGAATCCGTTCCTTTTTGGCGACGGCCAATACGGCTTCTTTGTCATTGCTCAGGCAAAGCCGCTCCCAGAGCTGTGAATGGATTTGACGTTCTGTTTCACGAGCTGTCCAGCAATGATTGATGGATTCCAATTCGTAGTATTCTCGTTTTAGTTCATCATCTATTTGTATAAGCAACCTGTACTGGGTCCAGTTTAATTGTGAACGCAGTGCGTTCACAATTGGATATGTTCTGTAGAATTGACGGCTGAAAGCCAATTGGCGATACGAAAAACCGCTTCCATATTCGGGCTCGAGACGTTCTGCCAGACCTCTGATGATTCTCGCGCCATAGTCCGCCCGATCTTTGCCTTGCTGTTCTTCCTCGAAAATCCGTCGGCCAAGATTCCAGTACATCGTCACGCGGCTGAAGTCAACGCTTCGAACCGCGTTGGCCCGCGCCGTGTCGATGATCTGCCTGACATCTGAAAGCAGTTTGCCGTCAACGGGTTGGATTTCATCCTTTTTCATATTGGTATCTCTCTAACAATGGCCTTTGTTTGTTCTCTCTTCTTATTCTGTCATTACTATACAGCCATCATGAAAGATTTCAACGATAAATTTCAGGATTTTGGCATAATGTTTAATTTAGATTAATTACCTGATATTTGTACTTTTTCAATATTGAACATGGAAGATAAATAAAAGGAACAGGCTGTTTCATTCATTCGGACGTTCAAGAACTGCTGCGTTGCCAATTGTCTGGAGTGCCGCCGTTGTCATATCGTATAATAACCACCTGTTTTAGGGGCGCCTCGGAATTCAATTTTCCCGTTTTCTCTTAGAATCTTAAGATGTCTGGAAACCGTCGGGATGCTTTTGCCGATAAAAACGGCAAGCTCATTGCTGCGCATGCCTGGATTTCCGGCTATTGCGGAAAGGAGTTCCTGCGTGACGGTGTTGTCATTTACTCTATCATTTACTCTATCATTTACTCTATCATTTACTCTATCATCATCAGCTTGTTTTGCTTCATGGACATCCAAAGAGACGGATTGCCCCATCAGTCGTAGCAGTTCTTTCTGTGTTTCGCAGACACGGTCGCGGATGAAGCGTACAAATGGTGCGATCTGTCGTTCCGCCTTGTCAAGTGTCGTGATATATTCATGACGGCAAATCGGTGGAATGATGGCCAATGTCCAGCCTGCCCGAAGCAGTGCAAGATTCATCAGAAGTCTCGCCACGCGTCCATTGCCATCGACGAATGGATGGATATATACAAACTTCTGATGAACACGTGCGGCAAATTCAATCGGATACAGCTTTCCTTCGTTCTGTGGCATCCACTGGATGAACTCCGCTATCAGCGACGGGATTTTTTCGGGAGCGGGAAGGGCACGATGGGAGCCGGAAATGAAAACACGGACAGTTCTCCAAACTCCTGCATTGGATTTGTCTATTTGAGAATAGAAGAGACGATGCATCTTCAGGATATCTGCTTCATCAATTGGTTTGTCTTTGGCGATATCATAAAGAAAGTCGTACGCTTTGGCATGTGATTATCTATTCGTTTTTGCTTGACCATAAATCATTCCATCTGGAAAATTCAGTTGGTTGGTTTTACTAACCAACTTTTTCTATTCATGTCTAAGCTATATTTGAGCTATTTCTAGCAGTTATTTTTTTGTATGGGAGATTGTCTGTTCAAAATGTCCACAATATTATGATGACATCATGATTGAAATATTCATCCATGAACGTAATGTATTCTTTATTTATGGTAATACAAATAGGCAAGACCATTACAAAAGTCGTAGTGGCAAGACTGTCTCAGTCTTGTCAAGTGGGACGCCATTGCGACTTCCTCTTCGCCTTCAGGAAATGTCGTAGGAAGATAGTTTTCAATCTCTTGGACGAGAACGTCATGGAGGATCAGGGGGTGACGGTGTGGCGGAGGCGTTCCGCCTTCGCATGGTAATTTGCAGGCGTTGCCCCCATTCGACGGCGAGACGCCTTCATGCCGCCTATGGCGGCGCTTATAGCTTATGGCCGATGGCTTAAGGAGCGTCTTTGAATTTGGCTGTCAGCATGGCGGAAATCAATAGGAGGCCGATGGCTGTCAGGCCTAGCCAGCCGAACAACAAGGTCGGCACATGCAAGTCCGCAAAGAATGACAATATGCCAAGTAGGATGAGCGACGGAATCGCTCCTGACATGAAAAGCAGCATATTTTCAGCCAGATATTGTCGGTAGAGTTCTGATTGCGAAAGCCCCATGTCCAGCAAAAATCGAATCGTCTTCCGTTCGGCATGGAGATTGCGGAGCATCAGCAGAAGCAGGGAGAAAAATCCCAGCAAAAAGCCGAGGATACCTAATTGAAGAAAGATGGCTAGATAATGATTCTGAAACCGTTCCGCCTCCGACATGAATTCATCCACCGTCCATGTGCTCAAGCCGTAAGGCTCCAATAGTTGTCTGAATTTTTCCGCCGTTTGTATGTCCTTTATCAAAAAGAAACGCGCACCCTGCACATCAGGAAACAACGATTGGAAAGTGTCGTCACCGACAAGAATCCCGCGTTGGAAAACGGATGCTTTCATCGTTCGCGACAACGTGATGTTTCCGTTGGGATAGGCGATGGAATCGCCAAGTCGCTTTTTCATAATCCAATAGAGCGATCCCATATCAACGGCGGCAGACATTTTTTGCAGGAAATCGCCATCGTGAGTCAAACGGAACAAGTCACATCCATAGACAGTCGGGACAGAGGCTTGCAAGACATTGGAACAATCGGCGCTGTCGTTTGTGAAGACACGAACTGGCAAGACTTCGTCTGGAAATGGCTGGTTGGATGACGGCACGAAAGGCAGAATCGTCTCCATGACAAACTGCCATCCAAAGGCATCCTCCCCACGCGCCTTGATACCGAATGCCCCGACGCCCAACGTTCCTAAGAATCCTAAAACCAATATGATGATGCATGCCCGATAATGCCGTAAGCGGCGCATAAACGACAAAACACCTAATCGAACTGGCATATTAATTTTTCTGGATTCGCAAAAACAGAATTTGATTGTCTTGGATGAATCATGTCTTAAGGCATGGAGGATGATGACCAACATGGGCAGGAATGACAATCCAAAACCAAGAAGATAACTCGTCGTATTCCAATGGAAATGAAGCTGTTCCATTAGGATAACACCATTCCAGAATCGTTCCAGCATCCATAGTTGCAACTGACAGAGGATGGTTCCGACTATTAAGCCAATGATGATGCCCGGCAGCAGAATTGCGATGATTTCCATGAATAGAAAACGATGGATTCGATCCGTATATTCTGAGAGAATGGATAGTTCCTTCCGTCTGTCAAATAGATGCAACTTCACCATCATGGAGAGCGCCAAAAGTGCGGAGAAAATCAGGAACATGCTCAACCCCAAGAACAAAGGCGCGAATTGAACGCCATTCCGTATGTTGTTCGCCAAAATGGTCTTGATGTCGTCTGCCCGATACAATGTGGTGTCATGACGCAGTTCATTGATGATCTTTTTGCGAATATCGGAAATATTTGCGCCTTTTTCAAAAATCAGAACCGTGTATTTGCCAGGCGAAAACCACTGTTGAGCCTGTTGGAAATTCAAATACAGTTTTGGTTTGCTTTTATATTTGTCCCAATAGTCTTTGTCTTCTTGACGGACTTTGTCAAAATCAATTGGAATGCCTGCATCCCAATCGGTACAGCTTTCAACATCCGTCAAACCAGCCGCTTCTGGATTCAATGCCTGTCCTAAATGCGCATCTGAAGTTTTCCGAATATGCTGTAGCGAAACCGTTTCACGGGTGAGCTTGCGATAAGCTCCCATGCTGAAAAAAGACAATTTGCCTCCATTGGGAAAATAGGCTGAAACATTGTCGGCCAGAATGGCGCAATCTGTTTCAATCGGGAAAATATCGTTTTCAAAAGCACTTACAAAGAAATAATCCAGTTGGTGTTGGCCGTCGGAGAGGGATTCCGCAAACGTCGTGATGCCGCCAGTGGCATTAGGGAAAAGTCCGCGAATGCGTTCCGGTAGAAACCATGCCGATGATTTCAAGACTGGGCGACCATCCCAGTCGCTAAACGAAAGACGCGAAAGATTCCAAATCATCTCATTGGAGAGTTCATATTCATCGCCCGCCCAGATTTCGTTGACGGCATTTTCTTCAATCCCAAGGGCTTGCGCAAGATACTCATGATTGACAAATAAATTGTTCGCATTGAGTTGCGGATTCTCAAAATTGACATCTCGGCGTGCATCGTGCCAAATTCCTCTATAACGGAAACGAATTTGCTTCAATTCCGGCGGACGTCCCATCAGTTCTTCGGCGGGAATCGCGGGAATGGTCAGTGTCCGTACTGTAAAGAAATCGCCGTCCTTTAGATTCAAACGTTTTGCCAAGGCTGGATTGGCCCATGCATCGATTCCCTGAATTTCTGCATCCTGCTGCAATGCATAGAGTTCAATCTTTATTCCAGACGGCGCGAATCCTTTTGTGTGAAGTACGCCGTCTGGCGTGTCTGCCTTGACGGGATACGGAAGACGAATCAGACGACGGATGGAGGCAACTTGACATTCAAGATTGTCGTAAAGTGTTCCACGAACGCTATCTCCAATCAGCAATGCCGCTGTTGGAATCGCACAGCACAGACAGGCCATGGCCGCCAGAATGGCAAATGGCCTTCTGTAGAAAACTAAATCTCGCCGAAACAAATGGAAAAATGTCATATCTTTCCCACTCCTACATTTAGGGCAAGATTGACGCCGTCCGGAAAGAAATCCATAGCACGTTGGTTATGCGTTGCCAGAACGATGGTTATATGATGGTCGTGGTTGATTTGCTGGATCAACTTGAAAAAGGCATCGCTTCGTTCCATGTCCAAGGCGGAAGTCGGTTCATCGAGCAGCAGAATTTTCGGATTCGGGAGCAAGGCGCGCGCCAATGCGACACGTTGGCGTTCACCGCCCGAAAGCTGCTGCGGGAAGAAGCCGCTTCGCTTCTCCAAACCAAATTCTTCCAGCCATGCCAACGCCTGGGCGCTGTAGTCCTCTTTTTCTCCAAGCGTCGACAGCTGAACATTTTCCAAGGCGGTCAATTGCGGCAGAAGCGATGAATCCTGATCGGCAAAGCCGATGGTTTTACGCCGAAATCGACGGCGTTCCGCTTCTGGAAGACTGTACAATGATACATCATCGAACAAGACTTCGCCTTCATCTGGTGGTTCCAAGCCGTAAATAATTCTTAGCAAAGTGGTTTTACCACTTCCAGAAGGGCCAGTCAAAAGCCGCGCGCTGCCGGACGGGCAGGTGAAATCAAAATGATGAAACAGTGCAACGGTCTCTCCTGCTGATTGAAAGGACTTGGAGATATGATTTAGGACAAGTTTCATGGATTCGCCTCCCGATACAACAATATGCCGCCGCTTTCATCAGGTATAAGCAAGTCATGTCCAAATAGATGGCAACCTAAACGGCAATCTGTTTGGAAATCCGCCACGACATCGTGTGTCCATTTTTCCGCGTGGTACGACCAACGATGGAGCTTTCCCATGCCAGAAACCGCATAAACGGTGCTGTCACCGACGGCGCATGGCGTGTTGATGCGTTCTCCCAGCTCCCACGTTTCGATCAGTTCGCCATTGGCTTTTTCCCGTGCCTGAACGGTTCCATTCTCCCCTGTGACAAATACATAATCACCTGCGATACAAGGCGGTGCAAAACAACCGGACAACGTGTTCACGCGATAGATTTCCTGAAAATTGGAGGCGTTGACCGCTACTAGAACGCCTTGATGGGACAGCGCATAGACGATTCCATCCTGCATGACGGGGCTTTGCGGAATTGGAGACTCCAGATCGATCTCGCCAAGCAATGCGCCGTCTTGCAGGCTGATACGACGCAACTTACCGTCGCAACTGCCGAGAAACAGCGTGCGATTCGGTTCATAAAGAACGGGCGTGGCATTGACTTGTGCGCCGCAGTCCACACTATGCAAGACTTTGCCAGTCTCCGCTTCGAAAGCATAGAGCGTATGGTCGTGGGAACCGATCCAGACGAGGCCGTCAAAGAGCACGGCACCGCCGATGATCTGATTGCCTGTCCGATACGACCAGCGTTCGCCGTGTTCAGGGGAGAAGGCATGGAAAATGCCGTTTTCGTCGCCGACATAAACGATGCCGTCTTTTTCCAATGGCGGTGCGGAAATAGAATACTCGGATATCTTGTATATCATTGATTTTTCGCCTGTTGGAAAGACAATCAATTCGCCTTTCCCATTGCAGGCGGCGAAGCCGCCTTTGTACGCGCCCAGCGCTCCCAGCGGCGAATGGCCTGAATAAACGAGGGACCAGGAGGGCTTCGTTTCCGTTGGAGTATTGTCGCCGAGGCGGAAATACAAGACCAGGCAGAGGCAGCCAAGCAAGAAGAGAAGGGCGATGAGCCATTTTCTCATACATCGCCTCCTGTTGGTTTCAGCGTCAAGGCTCCAGTTGGGCAGACGGCACAGAGGGCCGCCGCTATGTCGGGGCCAATGGAATCCCAGCCGGCAGGGCCAGGCGAGATGCAGGAGTTATCCGCTCGATGGTGGATGGCCAACGCTTCCTTTGATACACCGATACAACGTTGGCAGAGCACGCATTTTCCTGCTTCGTACGTCAATGTCGCCGTCTCGACTTTCGGAGGACATTCCCAATCACTTTTCTCGCGTTTCGCCTTGTATTCGCGAATCAAATCAAAGAACTTGCATTTGCCTTTCGCAGAACATGTTCCGCATTTAAAATCATGACGCAGAAGCATTAGGGAAAGTGCTTCCCGCCTGAAATCACGGACTCGTTCAGAATTCGTCTCATAGACATGCCCCTTCTGCACAAGTTGTTCGCATCCAGGAACAAATCGCTTCAGGACGGCATCCCAAATTGCGCAAACCATGCAATGTGCTGCGTCGCTGACGTCTTTCATGAAGCATAATGTCGGCAGTTCCACATAGTCCAACATGGTGCGCCCTGCCACGAACGGATACGAGACGCCGTCGATGACAATAATATCTCCTTCCGCAGGAGGTGTTGATTCAACCTGTTGGAACGGAAGCTCTTTTGGAGGGCGAGGGGCTGCCCTGTTCAAAATCGCATGGGCGGGGCAAACGGAACGGCAGACGCCGCAGCGAACGCATTTGTCCGACACAATATTCGCCTTCACAAGAGGCTCGCACTCAATGGCATCTGCCGCACAGACCTGTGCGCATTTCGTACAGCCAATGCAATCGTCCGTCACATAAAATTCCGTCAATTGTGCGCATTTCCCAGCGGGACATTCATTGACGAGATGGGCCTCGAATTCATTGCGGAATTCATGGAGCGCACTCAACACCATGTTCGGCGCTGTTCGTCCCAATGCACAGAGCGAGCCTTGCTGGATGTGGAGCGCGAGCGATTCAATCCGTTCCAGCAAATCCGGCGACTTCTCGCCTTTTTGCGTCAACTGCTCCACGAGGGCATACAATCGCGGGACGCCTTCGCGGCACATCACGCATTTGCCGCAGGATTCGTTCTTCAAGAAGCGCAGAAAATATAGGGAAATATCGACCATGCAATCACTTTCGTCAATGACGATCAGGCCGCCGGAGCCCATCATCGCGCCGTTTTTCTGCAATGTCTGGTAATCGACTTCCGTATCGAAGAGGCGTTTGGGAATGCATCCGCCGGAAGGCCCGCCGATCATCACGGCTTTGATTTCATGCCCTTTTTCCGCTCCGCTGCCGTATTTCTCCACGATGTCGTCAATCGTGATGCCGACAGGCACTTCAATCAAGCCGCCTTGACGGACTTTACCCGCCAGCGCAAATGCCTTGGTCCCATGTGTTTCTGGCGTTCCAATGGCATTGAATGACGCTCCGTCATCCGCAAGGATAATCGGTACGCAGGCGAACGTTTCGACATTGTTCATCAAGGTGGGAATGCCGCGCAGACCGCTCGTCACGGGAAATGGAGGCCGTTTACGCGGAATGCCACGACGGCCTTCAATTGACTCCAGCAGAGCCGTTTCCTCTCCGCAGACAAACGCTCCTGCGCCTCTAAATAGCACGATGTCAAAACTTTCCGCGAATGGTGCGAAAATGTCCGCCTTGCGCAGTTTGGCGATGACGCGATCCAAAACGGAGACCGCCTGCGTGTATTCTTCGCGAATGTAGATGATGGCCTGCTTGGCGCCAATCGTATAGGCCGCGATGAGAATGCCTTCCAAAACGCGATACGGATACGATTCCATCAGCATGCGATCCATGAAAGCGCCCGGGTCGCCTTCATCCGCATTGCAGATGACGACTTTGTCTTCGCCCTTGGCTTCCAAAGCCATGCGCCATTTTTCACCCGTCGGGAAGCCGCCGCCGCCACGGCCGCGCAGTTTGGCGGCCTTCAGCATTTCAACGACCTTTTCAGGCCCCATGGAGCGGGCCTTTTCCAAAGCGATGAAGCCGCCGTGGGCGCGGTAGTCCTCCAGAGATTCGGGGTCGTCCATGCCGCTGTTTCGTGTTACAAGTCTCAGATTGTCAAGATTTTCCGGGAGCTGTGAAAAATCCATGCAGGCGCATGTCCGCCGATTGTAGAGGGCGTCCATGAAGGCATGGCTCCGCCATGCTAGACCTTTTGTCGTAAAATGCTGGGAAACAATGGATTTGACATCATATTCATGGACATTGGCATAATGGAAGATGGCATCCTCCAAAGCAACTGTGACCATGGGGGCGCGATAGGACATGCCGTGGCAACCGACTTCCTTGACGGTGTAGTCGAAGTTGCCCGCCCGTTGCTCCGCCACAAAAGCGTCATAGACGCGTCCGCTGCCAGCCGCGCGGCAGGATGAGCAACGGCAGATGCGGATCTCTGATTGGAACCGTTCCGATGGTTCCACATTGGGCATTGCATTCTGTTCATCCGCCGCCATGAGCAGAAAATCGCGCAGCACGGTGGACACGTTGTCTGGCGTGACATGACCGAAAATATGCTTGTCGATCTGCACCGCCACCGCCAGCATGCAACAGCCTAGACAGGCGACTTTGCTCAGCGTGAACAGTCCGTCAGGAGACGTGTCCTCCCCGTCTGCGATCTTCAGATACGACTTGAAGGCGTCGTAGGTTTTTTCTGCGCCTTTGACGTAGCAAGCCGCTCCGACGCAGACTTTTACATGATGCTTTCCGCAAGGCTTGAAGCGGAACGCCTGATAGAAGCTTGCCACGCTATAGACACGATTGAGCGGAATGGCCAACCGCTGGCTCAAGGCGACAAGCTCCTCTTCCTTCAAATATCGGTCTCGACGTTGCAAGGCAATGAGTTCTGGAAGCAAAGGATCGATGAGATTCATGGCTTTGCCTCCAGCGAGATGAGCTTGTTTTCCGCTGTGCGGACAATGATGGCGCCCTGATGGAAGGCCGGCGTCGCAACCACCTTTGTTCCAATGGAATACTTGCCTTCCGTCTGAATTTTTCCTTCGGAAGGCGACAATTTCAAAAGATCGCCGTCCAATGTGATGGCGGCAATTTTGCCACCGACGACAACTGGCGACGAATAAAATCCATTGTCCAAATCCTCTTCGTACAGTTCCTCGCCGCTCTTGGCGTCAATGGCGATGATCGTGCCGCCGCTTCCAAACAGAATGAATTGATTTCCAAGCTTTACGGGTGATGACACATCGGGGGCGGGCACATCGTCGTTACGGCAGAGAATACTGCCGTCCGCCGCCGAAAACGCGCCTGTGAAAGCTCCTGTATTGGAAAAATAAATGACGTCCCCCGATACGAATGCCGTTGTGGCGACTTCGCCGCCCATGCATTCCTGGCTCCAGACAACCTTGCCTGTATCCAATTCAAATAGCTCCGCCAATTTGTTGCCGGCCGTGAAGATGAGTCCTTTGCCGTTGATGTAAAGTCCTTGCGGGGAAGACCATGAGGCAGAACTTTGGCGTTCAGTCTTCCATGTCTCCTGCCCTGTGAAGACGTTTAATGCAAAAATGGTCTGCACGCTGTCCTGATCATATTGCACAATCAATTTGTCTCCCATCAACAATGGCGACGAAGCATAGCCGTAGGCGATGTCTGGTTTGGGCAACTGCTTGCTCCACAATGTCTTGCCATCATGATCGCAGGCAAGGACTTCGCCTGTCGCGAAGACGGCGTAAACACGTTTGGCATCCACACAGAGCGTGGGAGCGGAATATCCCGTATCGTCGTTGACTTCAGGCATTTCCTTCACTTGGTTGGTGGCATTTTTCCAACGAAGTTCACCAGTTTTGACGTCGAAACAGAAGATGGCGCGTTCTGTCTTGTCGGCTCCCGCCAAGAAGATGTTTTCTCCCCAAATGACCGGTGAATTATTGCCGGGCAGGGGAATGGCGACATTCCATTTCTCTTGGAAGTCCCATTTGGCGGGCAGTGCGTTGGTGTTCGGCAGGACAGAACCGCGGAATTGCGGCCATTGTTTTTTCTCCGCCTCCAAGGCTTCCGCCAAATCGATCTCTTCGATGACTGTCGTCGGCTCGTTGGAAGAGGCGATTTCCGCCGCCGATGGATTCGACGACGGTGTCATCACCATTCGCATGGCGACGATGCCGCCAATCAACATCACAAGTCCGCAGGATGCAAAAACTAATAGCTGCCTGCGTTCCTTTTCCGGCAGTTGCTCCGCCATTTTCGGGACTTTCAGTTTCGGCTGGAAGAGAACAAGTTCCAGCGTCAGGAGGCCGCATAATGTAAAGAAGCCGATACCAAGCAGCAAGACGCCTCGTTTTTGTTTATCGACGCTTTGAAAATAGGCGGACCGATAGAGAAAATCCAAATCTCGCACGGTCTGGACGAGTTTCGCATCCGCCAAATCCTGTTCCTTCAGACGGGCGATTTCTTCAAGTCCTTCCGCTAAAGGTGCTTTTGAACGATAGATGTCGGTCGCCAAAAGAACACCAAGCGTTAATAAGAATGTCACGGTGACCCATTGGAGAAAACGCAGGGTTCGTCGTATGGATTCATTTCTCATGTTGTTTCTCCTTGCGTTCCAAGGGACAGGCGGCATAGCAACGACCGCAGCAGAAACAGAGCGACGCGTCGATGGAATAGCTGTTTTCTTCGCGGCGGCGCCGTGATTCCGCGATGAGTTCCGCCATCACGCATGCGCCGAAGAGCATGCCGGCCAATGTCATGCAGATCAGTGTTTTGTTTTGCGCATGGACGGCATGCGCCTTCAGTTCATTGAGACTGCTACCTTGCGCTTCAAATGCCTCCACTTCAAGCGTTTGCCGTTTGGCTTCCACATCGCGGAGCAAACGCACGTCACGATGCATGGACGACATGGCCGGAGCGGCGAAATAGCCAAGCAATCCCCCGAGAAAAAGGGCCAGCGGAATACAGGCCACCAGTGTGGATAAACGGCGGGTTCCTTTTTGGCGCGTTGCGGCGGGCGTGTCTGGCTCAGGTGGCAGGACAGCTCCGTTCGGGCAGCCCTGTTCGCACAATTTGCAATTCACGCATTCCTT
>JAFZAB010000154.1 GCA_017548425.1 Victivallales bacterium | reverse complement strand
TGAATGCTGAATGCTGAATGCTGAAATGTTGTGTTAAATAATATGATCACGGAAAAATATTTCATCTATAATTTCGCCTGGATGACTTTCCTGCCGTTGAAAGAGGGGATGCGCTTCCGCGACGGATTCGCCTTCCGATTCAAATTAAACGCCTTGCCGAAAATGGAAGGTGTTCTGTTTGAAGTGCCTGGAAGCCTTCGAATTACGACGCGCGACATTCCGAATGACTCGGCGGAAGGCGGCTGGGAGCGGGCGGAGAATTTCCGTTCGCTTCCAGAAGCGGATGGCCATTGCCATGTCATGGAGATTGAAATATTTGTGGAGCAGCCGGACCATCCCAACTGGCAGTCGATGAAAATCGGTCTGCCGCTATCGCTATTGGGGGAGAATTGGAAGGAACGGCGCATCGCCATGGTATATACGAAGATGCGTCTGCAGATATTCGTCGATGGTGAGCTTGTCAACGAAAACATGCCAGTTGGTTGGTTGAAGGAGCCGACGGGAGCGCCAATCGGTCCGGACGAAGCGTTTTTGTCTGGTTTCGAAGTTGCAACGGATCTTGAGCATCTGCAACGTGTTGAGCATAAACGCACGTACGAAGGTTCCGTGCAACATTACCTGCCGCGTGGTTTCAATACGTGGGCGGGCGATGTCGTGACGTTTTATCACGATGGTGTCTTCCATCTGATTTATTTCCTTGATCGGCACCATCATGGCAATCGTTGGGGAGGCGGAGCGCATTATTTCCATCAGTTGACATCGACGAATCTCGTGGATTGGACGGATCATGGCCCGATGTTCGAATTGGACGAACCATGGCAGTCCGTTGGCACGGGAACGATGTTCTATCATAAAGGAAATTACTACTTTACACATGGTTGGCACACGACGCGCGTCGTCCCGTGGGAGCGGACGGCCTCCGTGTTCATGGACCGTTATTTCAAACAGCATGGAAAGATGCGGCCTTTCGACAAGGATGAGCTGTTTGGCATGACGCTTTCGGGCTCGACCTACGCCGTCAGCAATGACGGCATCCATTTCACGAAAGTGCCAAAAGTGTTCAATACGGCGGAAAATCCGAGCATCTACACGAATCCGGACGATTCGCTGACCATGTACTGCGGCTCTGGAACATGGAAGGCGGCGGACATCGATTCCGATTGGACGCATGTCGATCCGAAGTTCCCGATGGCGGGGCCGCAACAGCCCATGCGCAACACGAACGAGTGCCCTTCCTTCTTCAATTGGAACGGTTTCCGTTATCTGCTCATGGGGGTGACAGGTTTCTGGACGGCGAAGGGCAACGGCCCGTTCGTCGATTCCGCCGCGCAAGGTTATGACATCTACGACGGATTGGCCGTGCCGATGGTCGCGCCGTTCAATGATAATCGTATGATCATTGGCGGCTGGCTGAGCGGCATCGGTTGGGGGAGCTGCATCGCCGTGCGCGAGTTGATTCAGTATCCGAATGGACGGCTCGGCATGAAATGGCCGGACGAACTGGCTCCGAAAACAGGCAAAACGCTACATGATGCGACGGATATGGTTGTGACGGTCGGACGGCCTGTTTCGTGGAAAATCGCGGCGGGGCAGTCGGTCTATGTGGAAATGAGCCTTCATGCGCAGGCGGAAAGCCGTCTGGCCGTGCGGGTTATGGATGCGGAGAATCCTGCTCGAAGTTGCGAATTTCAATTGGATTTCGGCAAACAGCGCATGCAGATTTCGCCGTGTGGGGCGGACGGAACATTCCATCCAGAAATCCAGACGATTCGCGAAGGGCTGAAGACGATGCCGCAGGAACATTTGGGATGGGGCGTGAGAGCGTCTCACGGCATCCATGCGGGTAGTCAGAACTTCTGTCTGGAGAATGTTGATGTCTTGAACGGGACGTTTACATTGAAAATAATAGTAAGGTATAGTCCGAAAATGCGTTGCACGGTTTTCGACGCGGAAGTGGCGGGGCAGCGTACGCTGATTTCCAATCGCGTCCGCCTGAAGGCGGATGGCTTGCAGTTGGCGACGGATTCGCAATCCATCGCATTTGACAAGATTGAAATCAAAGAAGTGGTTAGTGGTTAGTGGTTAGTCGGGAGGGCTGCGCTCCTGCGCGACCGATGGTTAGTGGTTAGTGGTGGTTCAAACATATCCAGAACATCCAGAACATCCAGAACATTCAGAACATCCAGGTATTAATGATTTTATGAAAAAAAAAGTTTTTCTCAAGAATAGTGGTTTAAAACTGTTGCTTCTTGCTGTTTTGTGCGTATTATCGCTTTATGGACAGGAATTGCGTAATCAGATTCTCTGTTCCGATCAGAAGACGCGCGATGTGTTCATCATGGACGCGAACGGCGACTGGTCGAAGCCTGAAAGCATCCTGTGGCATTGGAATCCGAAAGACGATCTGAACATTCCGCCGGAACGTGTCCGCGCGTTCGGCAACATCAGCGACACGAAATGCGTGAGCGACGGGAAGCAGGTATTGGTCGTGGCTTCCGGCGGTGGTATGGCGTTGATTGATGTCGCGACGAAGCAGAGCGTTTTCACGGCGTATCCGGGCGGCAATACGCATTCGGCGGAACTGCTGCCGGACGGAACGGTCATCACCGCCTCCTCTACGGGAGCGACACTGAAAGTTTTCACGCGGATTGGTGACGAAAAGACGCCGCACAAGACGTTTACATACAAATTCCCCGGCGGCCACGGTGTCGTGTGGGATCAGATTCATGGTTTGGTATGGGCGGTTGGTGCGGATGTATTGGTCGCCTTCCGTTACAATTTCGATGTCGAAGATCCGCAACTCATTCCAGTTCAAACATTTGACTTGGGAAAAGGATATTCCGGGCATGATTTGGTGTTGCTCAAAAAGGAGAACAAATTGTTGTTGACTGGACGTGATGTGAAGGAGTTCGACACGATGCTTGGAACGCTCCGTCTGTTTTCGAACAAACACAGCGTCAAAAGCATCAGCATCCATCCTGAAACGGGAGAACAGCTTGTACAGATTCCGAACGAACAGTGGTGGAACGATACGGTGATGCTGTTGAATGGCGACCGCAAATGGACGCTGCCGAACAAGGCACGTATTTATAAGACACGGTGGTTCTCTTATTAATGCTGAATGCTGAATGCTGAATTATTTGTGAGGCGTTATATGAAACGATTGGTTCTAGCTGTTGTATTGTGCATGATATCCTTGTACGGGAAGGATTTGCGCAATCAGATCCTGTGCTCCAACCAGAAGACGCGCGATGTGTTGGTCATGGATGTCGATGGCGACTGGTCGAAGCCGGAAAGCATTTTGTGGAAATGGAATCCTGAAGGCGATCCGAACATCCCGCCGGAAAGGCTCAAAGCGTTCAACCACATGGACGAAACGAAAGTCGTGAACAGCGGAAAACAGATATTGGTTACGTCATCGACGGGCGGCATGGCGCTTTTGGATGTCGAGACGAAGCAGAGCATTTTCGCCGCCTATCCGGGCGGCAGTCCGCATTCGGCGGATCTGCTGCCGGATGGAACAATCGTAACCGCTTCCAGCGCAGGAAACAAGCTGATGCTGTTTTCAAGACGGGATGGCGACAAGGCACCTTACAAAACCTTCACGTTGACGTTCGCAGATGCGCATGGCGTCGTGTGGGACAAGCTGCTTGGGCTGGTGTGGGCCGTTGGCAAGGAGGCCGTCATCTGCTGCCGTTACAATTTTGACAAGGAAGATCCACAACTGACGATTGTGGAGTCATTTCCGTTGATGCCCAATCCATATTGGGGCCATGATCTGATTCTTCTGGAGAAGGAGCGCAAGCTGTTGATGACGGGGCGGACCATGATTGAGTTCGACACAATGACAGGCAAGAGCCGCCAATTTTTGAAACGGAAATCTGTCAAAAGCATCAGCATCCATCCTGAAACAGGCGAACAGTTGGTGCAGATTCCGAAAGAAAACTATTGGAACGACACGGTGACGTTGCTGAACGGCGACCGCAAATGGACGCTGCCGGATAATGCGAAAATCTACAAGGCACGGTGGTTCTCTTATTAATGCTTAATGCTTAATGCTTAATGCTTAATGCTTAATGACTAATGGAGATAGAATG
>JAFZAB010000153.1 GCA_017548425.1 Victivallales bacterium | reverse complement strand
ATTGGTGTCGTTGGGCTTCTGGGCGTTGGCGATGCAAGGTTGCTGGCTGATGCTCGATTCGATGTTGTCAGACATCTGCGACGACGATGAACGCGAAACGGGCCATCGCCGCGAAGGCATGTTTGGGGCGGTCCGCGGTTTCATTCAGAAGGCCGCGCAGGCTCTTATGGCGATGATCAGCGGTTTCATACTGAAGTTTACAGGCTTCGATGCGGAAGTCGCGAAGGCTGGCGGATTGGATCCGGCCGTCGCCATGCGCATGAAGCTGTTGTATGTATTGATCCCCGCCACGGGTTTTCTGCTCGGTCTGGTTGTCTTCTATTTCTATCCGATCAGCCGTGAACGCGCTGCCGAAACGCGGCGGATTTTGGATGAACGCAATGCGGCAAACAAGAGCTAAAAGCTTAAAGCTTAAAGCTTAAAGTAAAGACCGTCACAGAATATCATCCAGTTCAGATGGTTCAGAAAATGGCGGCGGTGATGGTTGCGGTTGCTGTGACGGTTGGGCAGGTGCCTTACAGAGCGTAATGCGTTCTGGGCGAGTGCCTAATGCCGGACCAAGCATTTGGCCAAATTCCTGTCTGGAAGTAATGTCGTCGCGATAAGTGCCTTTGAGCTTTTGGGCGGTGATGAAGGCGCTTTCCAGTTTGGTCACGGAAATGGAGCAAGCTTTGAGAAATTCGCCCTTGGGGATGATGTCGCGCAGAGCTGCGTAGGCGGCGCGCATGTCGGTGATTTCGCGTCCGCCGTTGACAGGGCAGAGAATCATTCCGCCTGCGTTGCCATGTGCTTTGCAGCGGGCGACAAGCTCCTTTCGGACATCTTCGAGAAGCCTTGTGACCATCCGCGTCATCTCATAGATGTTCGCAAGCTCCTGATCCGTCATGATTTTCGTTTGCGGTGCGAGTGCGCGGGCCGCGCCGCAGAAATTGACGACATGGTCTTGATTCGTCATGGCAAATCTCCTTATTTAATGATTAATGATTAATGATGATAGTAAGAGACAATATAAGATAGATTGCCATTAGAATATTTCAATAAGATTCTCGGAAAGTCATTCATTATCATAAAAGTCATATGATAATGAATGACTTTTGTCACAGTTGAGATGAATGGGACAACTGGGATATCTGGGATATCTGGGATATCTGGGGGGTTAGATGTCTATTTTGTTTTTGTGCTGAAGCGGGAGGCGTGCCTCGTAGATGTGGGAGAGGTCGTCCCATGAGAGGCAGCGCGGGAAGGTGAAGCCCGACTTGTGGTTTTCGAAATGGATGATGTTGATGCCTGTATGGGTGATGGAGAAAGCGCTCCAGAAGAGATGCGGCGGGATGCCAAGCAGATAGGGGAACCAGCACATCGTGAAGCCTTCATGGCAGAACAACGCGACGCGTTGTTCGTTGGCGTTGATGATCTTATAGTAGTTTCCGGTCTTTTCGTAGCCGAGGCGGCGGAGGAAGTCGTCCGACGCGGGGCCGATTCGGTCATAGCAGGTTTTCGGATCATATTCGCCTTCGAGATTCTGGAGGCAGTCGCAGTCGCGCCAATCCGGATTGCGTTCGTGGTCTTTTCCTTCGTGGAAACGGAAGCCGGGGATGGAGAAAAGCCACCGTTTTTTCTTGTTGAATTCCGGATCGAGGAACGTAAATTCGCCCCATGCAAGGTTTTCTGACGTCCAGTCTTCCGTTTCGATGGGAATACCGAGCAGTTCGGAGGTGGGTCTGGCTGTGTCCTGCGCACGTCCGAGCGGGGAGGAGAAGATACGGTCGAGACCATGGACGGAAAGGCGTCTTGCGACGGCTTCGGCCTGGCGTTTGCCTTTGGGTGTGAGCGAATCTGGATTGTAGATAGGATCGCCGTGGCGAATGACGTAGAGTAGCATAAGGAGTGGTTAGTGGTTAGTGGTTAGTGGTTAGTGGTTAGTGGTTAGTGGTTAGTGGTTAGTGGGTTATGCCGTCTGTGGCGGCGCTTATGGCCTATGGCTTATGGCTTATGGCCTATGATGCTTTGCCTTAAGCCTTTAGCCATAAGCCATAAGCAGCAGGCGAAGCATGCTAAAGGACGTCCCAGGCGAAGAGGTGCGCTTTTGGCGCGCCCCATGATTGATCGAGAACGAAGCGGAGACGCGTCGTGGAAACGGCAGGGAATGAAAGGCGAAGCAGACGGTGGAAGTTTTCCTTCATCGTCGCGACGGTTTTCCATTCGCCGTTGACGAATGCATCGATATGGAAATCTCGCGTGAGGACGGGCGGCATGGGCTTGTAGTCCGGCAGGGCTTCCAATTTGCGCATGCGTTTGCCTTGTGTTGAGAGCTCGGTATCGAAAATGAAACGGCAGGACGAAATGGTCTGCGGCGTATCCCACGTGTATTCAACGTTTTCCTGCGGTTCGAGCCAGCAGCCGTTGTCATCGTTGTTCCAGAAACGGTCGATGCCATTCTGAAGAGCGGGGCAAGTCGTTGCGGCAGAAGCGGTCATGGGTGAGACGGCGCGCCAACGGCCCGGCAGCATGACATCGTCGTCTTCCAGAATCTTCTGCAGTTCGGCGATGTGGCTTTCATAGACGCCACGCGGCGTGGTGCCGTGATGGAGGGCGACGGCGGCGGCCGTGCCGACCGCCTGTCCGAGCAGGGCGCATGTCGCCATGACGCGCGTGGCGCTCATGCCGAGATGCGTGCAGGAGATGTTGCGGCCTGCGAAAAGCAAATTGTCTATATTCTTGGAATAGAGGCATCTATAGGGGATATCAAATGGCGACGGCGCTTTGTCGTGCGTGCTGAGGAAGCCTTTGCGGAAGAACGCGTCCGGATGGTGGTCGTCGAGCGTCCAACCGCCGTATGCGACAACGTCCGGAAAATGGACGTTGTTCATGATGTCGTTCTGCGACAACATGTAATCGCCGATGAAACGTGTGCTTTCGCGTTTGCCGGGGAGGCTGCCGATCCAGTCGAGTTCGTAGTCTTTGCAGCGGCCGTCCGGATGGTTTTTCATGTAATCCCACACGCCGTAGGCGATGGCCTTCAGCTTCCGCTGGATGTCGCCCGCGTCGGCGATCGTGTCGATATTGCCGCCGTATTCGATCCACCAGAAATTGTTGTTGTCCGGATAGAGGCGTTTGAAGGAATGGATGCGGCCATCGTTTTTTTCGGACTCTGGAACGACGAAATCTTCATCCGTGAATTTCAACGCCCACGGCGGCGGGATGAAGGGGCGGTGCTCCGTGCAACGGCGGAGCTGCAAGAGGATGGAATTGCCCATCGTCTTGTCGTCGTTACCTTCGTGAAGACAATGCTCTCCGAATTCCTTCGCGTCTTCGCGGCCGATGCGGAATTCCGCTCCTGAGAGGCGGAGAATGCCGTCGCCCGAACAGTCGGCGAAAAGCTTTCCGTTGACGGTGTATTCGCAATATTCGTTGCAGTTCCACGCCTTGACCGTCGTGATGGCATTGTTTTCCGTCAAAACTTCATGGACGGAGGTATTGAGGAGGAGCGTGATGTTCGGTTCGGAGATGACGAGATTCAGCATGGCGTCATCCCATAACGTATAGCGCATGAGCGGGTTGCGGTAGATGTTGTCCAACTGGACTTCCTCCAGCAGACCCGTCTCCTTATTGTTGTCGCCCTTCGCGCCCATGATGCCCATGCGGCATTCGCTGGAGGCGTTGCCGCCGAGCATAGGGCGGTCTTGGATGAGAATGACGCTGACGCCGTGCCGTGCGGCGGCGACGGCGGCGCACAGGCCGGACAGACCACCGCCGACGACCACGAAATCAGCCGACAGGCTGCGCTCCGTGATGACTTTGGAATTAAGATTTGTTTTCATCGGTGTAATGGGATATCTGAGATATCTGGGATATCTGGGACTGGATGAACTGTATTTGCTTTAAGCTTGGGAGGGTCACGATCCTGCGTGACCGGACGCGCAGGAGCGCGTCCCTCCCGAATTATTTTGCAGGGCAGCCGACGTTGTCTTTGAAGATGAAATCGGGGCCATGCTCGCCTTGGTCGATGACGAGTTTGTCCATGAAGCCGCGGAAGAGGGAGTTGTCGGAGACAACGGAATAGGCCATCTTCTTGACGATGAAACCGATTTGCGGCGTGAATTTGCCTTTTCCGCCGTCGTCGCGGCCTGCCGCGAACGTATTGGCGCAGACGGAGATGCCGCTGCAATTTTCAAGGCGCATATGGCAGGAGTTCTCGCCTTCCGCAAGCATGTTGCTGTCCTTTCCACAACGGCGGAAGAGATTGCCCGTGACGGCGGTGGCGGACATGTTCAATGCGCAAAGTCCTGCGCCCCAATTGCGATCGAAGCTGTTGCCTGTGACGTTCCATGCATCGCCGCCACACAGATAGAGGCCGTAGCCTTTGTTCCATTCAACGCGGTTGGCGGTAAACATGACGGTCGCGCCGCAGGTTTCCGTACCGAAGCCGTGGCCGCCGTTGCCGGAGAGCTGGTTGTCGGTGACGAAACCGTCCCATCCATAGATTTGAATGCCGCTTCCGGCGTTGCCCATGGCCTGGCTGTGGCGGATGATAAAGAGCCAGATGCGAAGGAGATAGATGCCATGGCCGGAGAAATTCTGAACCTTCGTGTCGTCGATGACGATGGTGTCTTCCTTCGGGCTGAATTTCGTCGGATTGTTCAGGAAGATGCCGTGGATTTTCTTCTGCGAGCCTTTGAAACGAGAGCCGTCGAGCAGGAGGCCGCGGATATGGACGGCGAAGGCTCCCGTGATGTCCAGCAGGCAGTCGCAGTCGTCGGAATCAAGAATGAGAACGGCACCGACTTGTTCCGTGTGGTAGATCCATACGGGATCGGCGAGAAGCGTAATGTTCGGATATGCCTTCAGACCGTGGCAGAGGTACTTGCCCGCTGGAAACCAGACGGTTCCGTTGACTTTGGCGGCTGCGTCAATCGCTTTTTGGATGGCGGCGGAATCCGGCGTTACGCCGTCGCCTTTTGCTCCGAAGTCTTTGACGTTGAAGCGCGAATCATCGTTTTTCTGCGGGGCGGGCTGTTCCTGCGCGATTGCGTTTGTCGCGAGACCGGCAGCGCCGAACATGGCCATGGAGGCCAGAAAATCACGTTTGGAGAAATCCATAAAATACCTTCTGTTAAGGGGATGGAAAAGGATACAAGGGATACAAGGGATACAAGCACAGGGCTATTTTGCGGCGAGTTCGGCGGCCCATGTACGGAGCGAGGCGTCACGTGCGCCCATGATGAGAATGCAGGAGGATTTGCGATTGTTGATGATTTTGGTTGCTGTTTCACGATTGGCGGCGATGACGTTGAGACCATGGTCGCAGAGTTCGGCGGCGACTTCGTCCGAAGTTGGTTTGAATGAGGCGGATCCGCCTGCGTAGAAGACGGGAAGCATGATCAGTAAATCGTCTTTTCCGAGGCATTTTTCAAGCGTTTCGACGAGTGCTTCCCGCATGAATTGGAGCGGTTTGAAGCCGTGCGGCTGGAAGGTGGCCGTCAACGGCGAGCCGAAGCGGTCATGGGCGGCGGAAAGCGCCGCCGCGATCTTTTCGGGATTGTGGGCGAAATCGTTGACGACGGTGACGCCGTCGGAATTCTTGCCCATGATTTCAAACCGCTGGCGGATGCCTTTGAACGATGTGATCGCCGCCGCGACTTTTTCGGCTGGCAGACCGAGATTAAGCTGTTTGATGACGGCGAGAACGGCGCAGGCGTTGATGGCGCTGTGGAAGCCGTCCTGTGTTGTGACGATATGGCCGAACTCTTTCGTGTCGAAGACGATGCCGTTTTGCGTCGATTGGAAATTGGACGGTGCGATGCAGTCCGCATTGTCGGAGAAGAATGTGCCGCTGAAGCAGGAAACGGTTCCGGGGCAGAGATTGGCGATATCTTTCAACTCGTTGAGAACAACGGCTTGTTTACACTGACCGAGGAAGTTACGGAAGACGACGTTTAATT
Organism: Victivallales bacterium; assembly: GCA_017548425.1. Taxonomy (GTDB): domain Bacteria; phylum Verrucomicrobiota; class Lentisphaeria; order Oligosphaerales; family Oligosphaeraceae; genus UBA1407. The sequence continues at coordinate 4,664 of JAFZAB010000153.1, read as the reverse complement.
CGTCCTTTCCGTAATGGTCGTTGCCGACGTTGAGGAGGACGCCGATGTGCGGATGGAAGGCGGACAGCGAGCGGTCGGATTCATCGACTTCGACAACGATGTATTCCGGATTGTCGTCGGCATAGAAATTGCCTGGAAAGCCAGGCCGTTCGGTGTTGAGAGAATAGCCGCCTGTGACCATGAGGACGCGTTTGCCCAACGCCTTCAGCGCGGCGGATATCCATCCTGTGACGGATGTCTTGCCACATGAGCCAGCGACGGCGATCTGCGGTGCGCCGATGCGATCCAAGGCCTGCGCGAGCGCGGTGGCGCGATGGATAACTGGGCAGTTCGGAAGGACTTGCAAATCTGCGTTGTTGTCTTCAACGGCGGTTGAAATGACGAGCGCGTCCGGCTGTTCGGCCTTTGGCCCGGAGCCGTCCTGCGGATAGAGGCGGATGCCTTGCGCACGGAGACCGTCGTAGAGATGTTCTTTGCCAACGTCATTGAGGCCGCGGTCACTGCCGGCGACGGAATAGCCTTGATGGACAAGAAGTTGCGCAAGGCCGGAGACACCGATGCCGCCGATGCCGATACAGAAGATTTTTGCGGGAGGTAATGGAAGATTCATAGTTTTTTGGGGGGCTGGAAGTTCTGGAAGTTCTGGATGCTCTGGATGATTTTTGTGGAGGGATTATTCTGGCCATTCTGGAAGAGTTCTGATGGTTGGGGACAATCCAGAATATCCAGAATATCCAGAATATCCAGAAAACTAATTACAAAGAAAATGGCGGTCTTGCAGGTCGCTCCAGCCGGGGAGGTGGAGGAGATGTTCAAGCAGATAGGCGGAGGCGAATGCGTCGAACAACGCGTCATGCGGCGCGAGATTCGGGCATTGCTTTTGGACGAGCGGCAGGATGTTGAGCGTGGCGATGATTTCCTCCAGCTGATAGGACGACAATTGCGGATAGGCCTTGCGGGCCAATGTCAGCGTGTCGAACCATGGGCCGAAGTGATGGAGCGGGAATGTCTTGCAGAGGATGGTTCGCTCTGTCGGAACATTGTGCGCGACGAGAAAGTGGCCTGACAGCCATGGCTGGAGTTCGGGCCACAATTCAAGAAGCGACGGCGATTCGGCCAGAATGTCGCGGATGGTTGCCCAGCGGCCTGGCGCGTAGGGATTGAACTGATGGTCTTTCGGAACCTTCAGGAAGAACGAGCGTGATTCTTCCGGAACGACGCGTCGTTCCGTCATTTTCACAACGCCCAACTGCCACGGAAGATTGGCGTTTCCGCGGCAGGAGCCTGTTGTTTCAAAATCTAAAACGACGTAATCCATAGAAGATGGAAATCACAAGTTTTTTCTTACGATGTGTGGAAAAATTACTAATATAACCTATAATTTTAGACCGCAACTCAACAAGTCAAGCAAGGAGCAGGCAAATGATTGATTATTATGGTAGAAAACTAAACGCGTACAAGTCATCGTTCCATTCGCATTCGACGGTTTCCGACGGTCGTTTCACGCCGTTTGAGATGATCGACATGTATTCGAAACAGGGCTATCAGATCTACGCGTTCACGGATCATCACAAGACGAATCCCGTCTCCACATACGGCGGAAAAGGCATGTTTTTGCTTTCGGGCATGGAAATCCATCCGAAAGGGCCACGTGGCATCACATGGCATTTCGTCGGATTGGGCGTTCCTGAAGACTTTGTCGAACCGCAGGGCGAAGCGCAGTCGGTCATCGAAGCCGTGAACGCGATTGGCGGCGTGATGATTTGCGCACATCCGCACTGGTGTGGTTTTACATCAGCGGAAGTTAATGCGCTGCAAGAAATTATCGGTATCGAAGTGTATAACACATCGACGCGCTACATCGGTCGTGATTACAATATGCAATTGTGGGACGAACTCAGCGACGCGGGGCGGATTCTGCCCGCCACGGCCGTCGATGACGCGCATCAGCCGTGCGATTTGTTCATGGGCTGGACGATGCTTTTGACGGACAAGCCGTTGTCGCAGCAGGTCATCATCGACGCGTTGAAGGGGGGTGACTTCTATGCGTCGCAAGGCCCTGAATTCAAACGTCTCAGCTATATTGACGGCGTTTTTGAGGCGGAGTTCACGCCCTGTGTGGAAGTGATTGGCCTTTCGAATCTTAGCAGCGGCTACTGCGCGATGTGCGAGAACATACACGGCCCGCAGGACGGCCTTAAGGAAATCTCCAACTGCCAGTTCAAGCTGAAGACACGCCCGAACGGATGGTTCCGCCTGCAGATCAAAGATCGGAACGGCCGCTATGCGTGGACGAATCCAATAAAAGTTGAATAAGAGGAAATAATGTTTTCGTGAAAGCGTCGCTTTGGTTTTTCTGAGACGTCGCTTTTTTGAAAATGGGAAAGAATTTAGGAATCATGAAAAGAATTTGTTGGTGATTGCATTTTTCTATATTAATGCTATACTATGTAAAGAAATTTGATTTATAAAAGGAGGAATCTATGAGTACAGCATTAGTCAATGTCAGGCTTGAACCGGAATTGAAGAAAAATGCGGAGGAACTTTTTGCGGAACTGGGGCTTAGCATGACGGCTGCCATTAACTTGTTTTTACGGCAGGCCGTAAGGAGTCAAGCCATTCCTTTTACCATTACGCTGAACACTAAGCCAAATGAAGAAACCATGGCGGCGATTCGTGAAGCGATCAAGGTCGCACATGACCCGAAGGCAAAGACATATACGAATGCACGTGAGCTTTTTGAAGATCTTGATCAGAAATGAAATATAGAATCAGAACAACATCTCATTTCCGAAAAGACTATAAGCTGATGCGTAAGCGTAATTTGGATTTGTCACGCTTGGAATATGTCATCAATTGTCTGGCTAATGGTGAACAGTTGGATGCAAAGTATCATGACCATCCATTGCTTGGCGGAGAGTACAGTGGCACACGTGAATGCCATATAGCTCCGGATTGGCTATTGGTTTATTACTATGAAGACGATATTCTCGTACTGACGCTGGCACGAACAGGAACGCATAGTGATCTGTTTGGCTGATTGTTCAGAATTACGATTCGGGAGGAATCTTCAGAACCTACCTGGTATGAGGGCGTTGCAGTTTGGGCAACGCCCTTTTTGCAGGCGGTTCGCCGCAATTTTGAAGCCTCTACGTTCGATGAGTTTGCAGCCGCATTGCGGGCAGATCGTGTCTTCGTACGCCGCCGCGCCGCCGATGTTGCCTGTATAGACGAAATGCAGGCCTGCTTCCTGCGCGAGTTCGACGGCGCGAATCAGCCGTTCGGGCGGTGTGCGTTGCGGACCGTCAAGCATCTTGTAATCCGCATGATAGGCGGATACATGCCATGGAATGGACGGATCCAATGAAGCAATGAATTCGGCGATGTCTTTCAATTCTTTGTCTGAATCATTGAATTGGGGAACGACAAGTGTGGTCAATTCGACCCATTTGCCTGCGTCATGAAAGGCCTTGATCGTGTCCAAAACGACTTGGAGTCTGCCGCCTAGCCATTTGTAACCGTCTTCCGTGAAGCATTTTAAATCAAAATTTGCGGCGTCCGTCACAGGAAGCAATTTGTCGAGAGATTCCTGCGAAGCGAAACCGTTGGACACGAGGCATGTCGGCTGGTCATTTTGTTTTGCAAGCGTGAAGATATCCGTGACCCATTCGGAACTGATGAGCGGTTCGTTGTAGGTGGCGGCGATGCCGTTGGCGCGATGCGCAAGTGCCAAATTGACAATTTGTTGTGCCGTTACGGCCTGTTCCTGCCCATGGACGTCTGGATCTTTTCCGACTTGCGAAATCTCCCAATTCTGGCAGAATGCGCATTTGAAATTGCAACCGAGATTGCCGAAGCTGAGGACGTAATCGCCTGGATGAAAATGATAGAGCGGTTTCTTTTCGTAGGGATCCAAGGCGAGGCTGCAAATGGAGCCGTAGGGGATTTGCAGTTCGCCGTTCACGACGCGACGGCGGCCGCAGATGCCGGTATGGCCTTCTGAAATATTGCAGTGGTGGGCACAGCTTTTACAATTCATAATTCATAATGCATAATTCATAATTATTTGATTTCTAGATTTCTAGATTTCTAGTAATTTATCTATAATGGCGTCCACGCAGTCTTTTGGCGTAAGCGTGTCCGTTTCAATGACAAGTGCGGGATTTTCCGGCGGTTCGTAAGGCGCATCAATACCTGTGAAGCCTTTGATGAGGCCTGCGCGGGCCTTTTTGTAAAGGCCTTTCGGATCGCGTTCTTCACAAGACGCAAGTGGCGTGCTGACATAGATTTCACGGAAATTGGCGTCGCCGATGATCTGCCGCGCCATGTCGCGGTCTTCACGATAGGGGGAGATGAATGCCGTCAGGACGATGAGGCCTGCATCATTCATGAGTTTGGCGACTTCTGCGATGCGGCGGATGTTCTCCTTGCGGTCTTCGGGCGAGAAGCCGAGATCTTTGTTGAGACCGTGGCGGATGTTGTCGCCGTCAAGCAGGAAGCAGAGCTTTCCGTTGTCGATAAGTGTCTTCTCCAGCAGTTTGGCGATGGTGGATTTGCCTGAGCCTGAGAGACCTGTGAACCACAGCGTTTGTGGCTTCTGCTTCAGGAGGGCCTGGCGGTCCGTTGATGAAACAAATGATTCTTCGCGGGTGATGTTCTCCGAT
>JAFZAB010000152.1 GCA_017548425.1 Victivallales bacterium | reverse complement strand
GATTGTCGGAACCCATCATGGATTCTTCAAAGGCCATGAAGAGGAAGTTATTGCGGAGATCAACGCCGCCAATCCAGACGTCCTTTTGGTCGCTTTCGGCGTGCCCATGCAGGAGTTTTGGATCCATGACCATCTGGACAAACTTAACTGCCGCGTCTGTATAGGCGTCGGCGGCCTGCTCGACTTCGCATCGGGCCGCATTCCGCGTGCCCCATTGTGGATGCGAAAAGCGAAATTGGAATGGGTCTATCGTCTCCGTCAAGAGCCTATCCGTTTGTTTAAACGATATGTCATTGGAAACCCGCTCTTTCTCTGGAGAATCTATACTCATAATGCTTAATGTTTAATGCTTAATTTAATGCTTAATTTTATATAATGTTGAAAATAAACAAGAAAAGGAAACAATCATGAAAAAAATGCTGTTTGTCAATCTGGCTCTGTTGTCATTATCTGTTTTGGCGGCCCCAGCCCAACTGAAACTTGTCGGTGATTTCGATGTGGAAGTCACCTACAACGGCAAGACGGGCGTTGTCCACATCGAACAACCATCTCCCTTTGTCGTTGCCAATGAACGCCATGCGGCGTTAGCCGATTATCGGCCTAACGCCGGAGGCTGGATGCGCGGCACAAAGCCGATCGGCATCACGGCGCAGGAATGCACGACGCGCAACGCCTTGAAGGTTGAAACGCTGAAAGTTAAATCCTCCGATCAGGCGGATGCCATCATCTACGAAAACGGAAAAGACTATCAGTTGACGCCTGACTGGGGCACCGTCGGCCGCCTTCCGAATGGCCGTATCCAAGCCAACCAGCCCGTTTATTTTGATTATACATACGTTAAATTGCGCATCGATGCTGTCGTTTTAACGAAAAATGGCGCGTTCGCCGTTCGCACAGGCGTGCCGCATCAGGCGAATCCGTCTCAGGCAGAACTACTTGATGGTGATGTCCGCCTCGCCAATATTTGGATCAACGGTTGCATTCCGAAATTGACGGATGAAAATCTCTTCCCGATTCTCGAAACGGAATTCCCGAAAGAACTGCGTCCCGCCCCGCATGCCGCTGAAAAGCTTATCCCAAAGACTTACGCCAAACTCAAGAACGGCGAAAAGGTGAAGATTCTCGCATGGGGCGACAGCGTGACCGTCGGCACATTCGTTCCAGACTGGCAGCACAACCGTTGGCAGAACCAGTTCGTTGAACGTCTCCAGAAGTTGTTCCCGCAAGCCCAGATAGAACTTGTCACAGAAGCTTGGGGCGGCTACAATACGGCCAGTTATCTTGCCCAGCCCGCAGGCCAAATTCATAACTATAACGAAACAGTTCTCGCCGTTAAGCCGGATCTCGTCATCTCCGAATTCGTCAATGACGCAGGTTTGAACGAGCAGGTCGTTTATGACCGCTACGGCAAGTTCCTCAGCGATTTCACCGCCATCGGCGCCGAATGGATCATCCTCACGCCCCACTACGTCCGCCCGGACTGGATGGGACTGACATCCGAAAAGAACATCGACAACGACCCGCGCGGCTATGTTGTCGCTCTTCGTAAGTTCGCTGCCGAAAAGAATATCGCTTTGGCGGATGCCGCCATGCGTTATGGCCGTCTCTGGCGGCAGGGCATCCCCTACTCCAGCCTCATGATGAACGCCATCAACCATCCCAACCCCTTCGGCATGAAGATGTTCGCCGACGCCCTTATCGATCTGTTCTAATCCAGACACAACTATGCAAACCGTCAAATTCTGCGCTTTCGCCGATATTCATTACTATCCGGGCGTGTTTCCGCGTGACTCATGGGAGTGGCTCGACCGCATTCTCGCTCACGCGGAATGGGAGAATGTCGATTTCATCATCCATTGCGGCGATTTCACCCACACGCCCTTGAAATGCATTGACTACGTCAACCACTACAACGATTTCAAAATCCCGACGTATCATACGATCGGCAATCATGACGACGACGGGAATCCGCACGAAGTCACCCTCCAATGCTACCGCATGGAACGCGGATATTATCATTTCGACAAAAACGGATTCCGTTTCATCATTCTGGACCCTAATTACTTTAAGCATGACGGAGAATACATCCATTTCTCCAGCAGCAACTACTACAAATTCAACGACGAACGCGACTGGATCCCGCCAGACCAACTCGAATGGTTCCGTGACACAGTCGAATCCTCCCCATACCCGTGCGTCTGTTTCTCCCATGAAAGCTACGAACGCGAAAACCACGGTATCCACAATCAAGATGATGTAAAGGCCATCATCAATCAGGCAAACGCGCGCCATCCAGGCCGCGTCCGTCTCTGCATCAACGGCCATTACCATCGCGACTTCCTCCGCATTCTCGACAACGTCATCTATTTCGAACTCAATTCCGCCAACTACGAATGGGTCGATAAGAAGCATGACAAATATCCGCCGGAGATTCTCAATCGTTGGCGGCTGGCTTGCAACACGGTCATGTTCAACGATCCCGTCCACGCCATCATCACCCTCTCCGAAGACGGCCAGATCAAGATCGACGGCATGCAGAGTTCCCTCTTCATGGGCGTTACCCGTGAAATGACTGGCAATTCGAAATTCGATGCCCATAGCCGCCCGACGACGGCCAATGTCCAGTCCATCAATCTGAAGATGAATTATTAGCTAAAAGCTGAAAGCTTAAAGCTTAAAGTATTTTTTGGCATTTCAATTGCAATTTGCCTTATTGCCTTATTACTTTCTACTTTTGGCTTTTGGCTTTCGGCTTTTAGCTGGCATTTATTTGACATCTTTTAACGAAGCATTATATTAATTTTTTGCTTTCAAACAACAAATCATATATTGCATCAAATCATTGGAGAACACCATGAGTCAACAACACACGAAAGCCGAAAAAAGAGTCCGCCGCAAACGCTACAACGAAAGACTGAAGGCACGCGCCAACGAAGCCAAGAAGGCGAAGAAGAAATAAAACGACTGCCTTGGCAGGGGACGGGGAGAGAAAGGCGATTGGAGCGCAAGACTGTGATACGGAAATAGTTATTGTATCAGGTTCTTGAACGTTCCAATTGCTTTTTCTTTTCTCCGCCACAGGATGCTAAGTGATTTCTCCAAAAGACAAAGCGGGACCGGGAAAATGGTCAAGAAAAAACAAATGAAAGAAGAAAAAATGAGCGACACCAAGAAGAGCGACACCAAGTATGTGTATTTCTTCGGCGATGAAACGACCGAAGGCGACGCCTCCATGAAGAACGAACTGGGCGGCAAGGGTGCAAACCTTGCTGAAATGAGCCGTTTGGGCCTGCCAGTTCCTGCTGGTTTCACCATTACGACGGACTGCTGCAACGCCTATTTCGCGGCGAACAGCCATTTCCCGCCATCCCTTGAGGCGGATGTGAACGCGGCTTTGGCCCGCGTCGAGGCGAAGATGGGCCGCAAATACGGCGATCCTGAAAATCCGCTACTGGTCTCCTGCCGTTCCGGCGCCCGCCAGTCCATGCCTGGTATGATGGACACCGTCCTGAACATCGGTCTTTCGACCTCCACCATCCCCGGCCTCATCAAGAAGACGAACAACGAACGCTTCGTCTGGGACTCCTACCGCCGTTTGATCATGATGTACGCTGACGTCGTCATGGAAAAGGCCGAAGGTATCGAGCCTTTCGACGGCAAAGGCATCCGCAAGATTCTCGATGAAATTCTTGACCAGTATAAATACATTAAAGATTACAAATCCGATACGGAACTGAACGCGGATGATCTGAAGGTTCTCGCTGGCGCTTTCAAACGCAAGATTCAAGAAATCCTCGGCGCTGAATTCCCGGATGATCCGATGAAGCAGTTGTGGGGCGGCATCGGTGCCGTCTTCAAATCATGGATGGGCACGAAAGCCGTCAGCTACCGCCGTATCGAAGGCATTCCGGAAACATGGGGCACGGCCGTCAACGTCCAGACCATGGTCTTCGGTAACATGGGCGACACATCCGCCACGGGCGTTGCGTTCACCCGTAACCCCGCCACTGGTGAAAACCTGTTCTTCGGCGAATGGCTGATCAACGCCCAAGGCGAAGACGTCGTTGCCGGCATCCGCACGCCTCTGCCGCTCAACAACGAGACGAAGACGGATCAGAACAAAGATCTCGTCTCCATGGAAGAGAGCATGCCGGAAACATACCGCGAGCTCGTTGATATCCGTAACAAACTTGAACAGCACTACACGGACATGCTGGACATCGAATTCACCATCGAAGAGTCCAAACTGTACATGCTGCAGTGCCGCGTCGGTAAGCGTGGCGGTAAGGCCGCCGTCAACATGGCCCTCGACATGATGGATGAAGGCCTCATCGACGACAAGACCGCCGTTCTTCGCGTCGCCCCCAACCAAGTTCTTGAATTCCTGCTCCCGATCATTGAACCGAAGATCGAAAGCCGCCAAAGTGTTCTGCTGAAAGGACTTCCAGCCGGCCCTGGTGCCGCGACAGGCGAAATCTTCTTCACCGCGCAGGACGCTGTCCAGGCAATCCGCCTCGGCAAGAAAGTCATTCTCGTCCGTGAAGAAACGTCTCCTGAAGACGTCGAAGGCATGCGCGCGGCGAACGGCATTCTGACAGCTCGCGGCGGTATGACCTCCCACGCGGCTCTCGTGGCCCGCGGCTGGGGCAAGTCCTGTATCGTCGGCGCTGATGGCATGATCGTCGATTCCATCAACAAGACCATGAAGGTCGGTGAGAAGATCCTCCGCGAAGGCGATGTGCTGACCATCAACGGCTCAAAAGGCGTTGTCTATGAAGGCGATCTGCCGCTTGTCGCCCCCACGGCGTCCGGCGACTACGCCCGCTTCCTCCGCTTCATGTCCCTCGTTGACAAATACCGCACGATGGGCGTCCGCGCCAATGCGGATAATCCCGCCGACGCTCAGAAAGCCCGTGAATTCGGCGCCGAAGGTATCGGCCTTTTCCGTACGGAACACATGTTCTACGGCGAAGGCTCCGCCAAGCCGTTGTTCCTTCTCCGCAAGATGATCCTCTGCACGACGCAGGCAGACCGCATTTCCGTTCTGAAAGAACTGTTCCCCTTCATGAAAAAGGATATTAAAGAGACGATGCTCGCCATGGACGGCTTCCCTGTCACCATCCGCCTGCTCGATCCGCCGCTTCATGAATTTGTCCCGCATTCCGCGTTGGGCCGTCAGGAGCTCTCCAAGGCTCTCAACATCGCCGAAGACGAAGTCCGTAAACGCGTTGACGCCCTGCAGGAAAACAACCCGATGATGGGTCACCGCGGCGTCCGCCTCTCCGTCACCTATCCGGAAGTCACGGAATACCAGGCTCTGGCTATTTTCGAATCAGCCGCCGAACTCATCAAAGACGGCAAAGATATCATTCCGGAAATCATGGTTCCGATCACCTGCGATATCCGCGAACTGCGCCTTGCCAAGGATCTTATCGAGAAAGCCTATCAGAAGACGTTGATTCGTATGGAATTGACTCCCAAGCAGTTCCACTACAAAATCGGTACGATGATTGAAATCCCGCGCGCCGCCCTGCTGGCAGACAGAATGGCTGAGATCGCTGAATTCTTCTCGTTCGGTACCAACGACTTGACGCAGTTGACGTTCGGTTTCTCCCGCGACGACATCGGTAACTTCATGTCCGCCTATCTCGATCAGCGCATCCTCAATGCCGATCCGTTCCAGACCATCGATCGCGACGGTGTTGGCGCTCTCATTGAAATGGCCACGAAGAAAGGCCGTACGACGCGTCCGGCGTTGAAGGTCGGTATCTGCGGCGAACAGGGTGGCGATCCCGCCTCCGTGGAATTCTGCTTCAGTCAGGGCTTGACGTATGTCAGCTGCTCGCCGTTCCGCGTCCCCGTGGCGCGCGTCGCGAGCGCCCAGGCCGCTATCAAGGCCATGGACAAGTAATCACGAATATCGCCTGAACACATAAAAGGGCTGTTGCAAAACCAAGCAACAGCCCTTTTTCTTTATGTCCCTTTAGTCCTTTTTGTCCTTTATTTTGCAAGCTCTAGGAATCCTACTTGATCGCAATTCGTTGAATCACCGTTGGTTGGACGCCACATGATGAATTCATTTGTGCCGACGCGGCGAACGGTCACATTCGCGCGTAGGCGGTCGCCAGCCGTAACACCAAGCAATTTTAGCGGAATATTCCATTCGCATGACCATGACGCTTTCTTGACGTCTGTTTTCAGCGTTGCGGCCTTAAGTTCCGCCGCCTCTACACGTTTCTTGTTCACCAGCTTGAACGCCTCGAAATTGCCTGTCGTGAAGCCACGGAAAACGATAATGTCCGCCGTCGCGCCGTCAGATGCCATGAAGGCCAGTTCGACGGCTTCATTACCCGCCCAGCCGTCGCCCAGTTGGCGTTTTTCGGGTAGCATCGTCTCGACAGCGACTTTCAGAACATCACCGTCCAACGCGAACAACGCCTTCGCGGGATTTTGAACGATAGCGCCGTTGTAGTTGACGCCTAGTTCCATGGCCGCTTTCGGACGTTTGGCGCGAGGCACTTTCAACGTCGGCATTTTGCTGAGTTTCGCCATGGGCGGCTTCTTCGGAAGACGCTCCTGCGGAAGAACGACTTCATCCGTCGGATTCTCAATCGGCCATGACGCACGGCGCGGATCTTCGTACAATCCCATCTTCTCCACGGGAACCGCTTCGAATCCAATAGCTTCTAATTCCTTCGGATTCTTGTATCTGACGGACAAAACCTTACCGTTTTTATCCTTCTTCAGTGTAATCCATTTCACGTCGTCGTCATGGACGACATTGTCCTTCACCGTCTGGAAGTTGATCGTCCCTTTGTGGATGTCGTCCCACAGCCCACCAGCGGAGATGTTGCGCGTGAACACGTTACGCTTCGGGACGCCTGGATCGTCTTCCATGATGTTCACAAGCGTTGGATACTTCTTCGCCCATAACTCACTCTGGTAAGGCATGTTCCGCAAGTAAGTGCGAAGCTCGCCCTTCGGGTCGTCCGTTGCCGCTTTCTGCCACCCCATGCCACGGTTGTCCAGATGGGCGGATTTCCAACAATCAACAAAAATGTTGTTATCGACGATGTTGTCGTCACCGCCGCCAATGAACACCGACTGGTTGCAACGTTCGAACAGGTTGCCATAAATTGTGTGGCCACAATGCTGGTCGTCTAGATAGATGGTCATGCCGCCGTAGGACGAAGAGCCCATGATATGATGCCAGTAGTTGTAGCGCAGGATGTTGCCGCGCTGCGTCCAGTCGCGACCAACATAATAGGCACCTGCGTCGCCAGATTCATAGACGGCATTGTGGATTTCATTGAATTCGACAATATGGTCATTACCGCCAGCCCCTAGCGCCATATGCGGGCCATGATGCAAGAGATTGTGGGCCATGCGGTTGCCGCAACCATCAATGCGAATGGCCGTTGTATAGGTACGCGCCCTGCGTGAATAATGATGGACATGATTGTTTTCCGCGCAATTATGGCCCGGCGTCAATGTCTTGCGGTCACCGCCGTACAGACTAACACCGCCGGCTCCTGTATTGTATATGTCGCAACCATAAAGCAAATTGTTTGAACCGCTGATTGAGCCGCCGTTCTTACCCGTATTGCGGATGACGCATCCCGTCATTTCGCAATGGTCGCCGTTGATAGAAAACGCCGAACCGCGAACATTTTCCAGCGTCAGATTCTCGAACGCCACATAGCTCAGCTCCTTTGTGTTGAAAAGCTGATCCAACACGGAAATCTCCACCGAACCACCTTTATGCGGAGGGATGAAATACAGCTTCTTGTCTGTCCTGTCGATATAATAATCACCGGGCTCCTGAATTTCGGACAACAGATTGTACACATAGCAACGCGTCCGTTCAGGCGTGATGCCGTAAGTCGGTTTGACAGCGGCGTCACGGCGATACTGGTCCTTTTCCGGACCAAAGCCGAGAATCGGTTCCGCCAAATCCGCCCAATCAAAATGATAATAAGCAAAAATCCATGGATCCTTTTCCGCTTTCCAGCGTTCCGCACGGCCTTTCGCATCCAGAATGACGTTCAAGTCATCCAATTTCTTCACAACGCCAATGAAACCTTTCTTCGGCCAGCGGGACAGCGTCATCGGTTGGTTGTCGTAGAACAGTTCGCTTTCAGCGGATGGATTGCCATTGGCGAAACCGCGCTTCGACAGCTTCCCCAAATCCGTGATGCCCGAAAGATCGGATACCATTACCTTGCCCTTCGCCTCTGGTGGCAACAGCGCCTCCACAGATGCGTCCTGAAGCGTTTTCAGGGCTGGGGCGGCCTGCGATCCGGTAAAACGCGTTAAACCGTCATAGACGCCTCTGTAAACGACAGGAGCACTATCGGAGCCGGAGTCCTCCTTTGTAAACGACACGGTCTTCTCGAAACGATACGTTCCAGCGGCGAATTCGACAATGACTGGCTTGCCCGGATTTTCAGCCTTGAATTGGCGGACTTTGATTCTGGCACCTTCCAACGTGGCCAATGGCTTGTCCGGAGTACCCGGATTCGCATCATTACCGTTTGGCGATACAAAGATATTCGCCATGGAGGTCATGGACGGCGTGAGGGTTTGCCACGACGGCGCGGCGGATGCCACGCCAGCCAGTAAAGCAATGGATAAAGTTGTCATTTTCAGATTCATAGAGTCTCCTAAGGTTATTTCGTTTTTTTAGTAATATAGCATGTATTCCGTTTTTCTAGAATTCTAGCATTCTAGAAATCTAGTGACCTAGAAGCCAAGTGGTTTAGTCAAACAAAAAAGCCGCGAATTCCACTCGAAGGCGGAATCCGCGGCTCTGTTTGTTCAGTTAGCTAGAAGCGATTTTGGATTACCACTTCCAACCGTTGCCCTGGTACCAGCTGAAGGAGTCGTCCCAGGAGTTGATGTCGATGGTGTCAGGCAGAACGCCATCGGGCAGGTTGTCGATGGTGCCGCGGCCATTGAGGATGTGCTCGATGCTCATATCCTGCGGCTTGAGGTCCATCATCATGTAAACGTGCGGGAAGTACACCAGCTGGCTGACCGTCCAGTACTTGCCGTTGTAGGCGTCGATCATGTTGCGGATCTGCTTGCCGAATTCGCCTTCGGCGCGCGTGACCTGGTTGACAGGCGTGTTGTTGCCGCCCCAGACGCGACCATTCCAGTAGATGATGCCGGGTTCAGTGTTCGGCTTGCCGTCGTAATGGATTTCGCCGTCGGACGTGTTGCCGTTGGCATAGACCCAGACGATGTTGTTGCCGTTGCCGTTGTTGTCGCTGCCGGGCAGCTTATCAACATGGAGCTCGCCGTCGGCATCAACCGTCAGCGGGTTGTTGTTTTCGACGTTGCCGACTTGGCCACCAACCGTGATGTTGATGTCGCCGCCAGTGGTGATGTTGACATCACTGGCGTCGCCGTCAGCGGTGACATCGCCATGAGCCGTCAGATCGACTTCATAGTCGGAGCGGATACCGTCGATTGCGACGTTGATGTTAGCGCCTTCGATGACGACCGCGTGGGCGTCATTGACGATGCCGGTCTTGTCGCCGTTGTCCAGAGCGCGGACGTGGTTGGCGTTCACGTTGCTGTGAGCAGCACCGATGACGACGTTGCCGTCGATGGCGGAGACGTCGTTGAGGTTCAGCGTCTTGACATCATCCGTTGTGGCGAAGATGTCGCTGTCGTTGCCAGTCGTCTTGGCGATCAGATCAACCGTCTTGGCGTTTTCGATTTCGACCGCGATGTCGGCATTGCCGCCCGTGGTGTAGAGTTCGATGTCTTCAGCGCCGTTGATGACGATGAAGGCGTCCGTGATCGGTTCGCCGACTGTGTCGGAGAGGCCATCGCCGTCTTCCTTGTAGGTGATTTCGCCGATACCGTCAGCGGCCGTAACCTTGACGTTCTTGGCGGTGATGTCGGCGGCGTCACGGCTCGTGTCGCGGCGGATTGCGCCGTCGGTCGCGATGTTGACGTTGCCGTTTTCAGCGGTGATACCCGTGCCCGTGATGGCTCCGACCGCAAGATCCAGAGCATCGTCATCGGAACCGATGTTGCCGTTATTAGCCGTCAGCGTGACCTTTCCGGCCGTGATGTTGGCGGTTTCGTTGTCGCTGCCGTCGAGGATGTCGTCTTCGGCGGTGATGGTGACCGTACCGTCAGCGGAGATCTGGCCGATCTTGATCGTGCCGTCGTCGGTAACCGTGAGGTCGCCGCCGTTCTGCGCGATGCTGATGACTTCGTCGTCGCCGCCGTTGACGGCGTTGACGGTTACGTCGTTGGCGTTGTTGGAGACGATATTGGTCTCGCCAACGTTGTCGAGCGTGATGGTTTCGGCACCGTTGACGTTGACCGCGCCGTCAGCGCCGATGACGATCGCGTTGTCGTTGCCGGTCAGCGTGACGCTGTCGGATTCGATCGTGCTGTCGTCGATGGCGTTGGCCTTGATGGTGACATCGCTACCGCGGAAGTTCGCGTTGTCGATGGTGTCGGCATCCTGAACGTCAATCGTCTTGGCGGCGTTGAAGACCGTGTCGGCGATGACAGCGTCGGTACCGGTGACCGTGATGTTGCCTTCAATGGCGTCGATGGCGCTGTTGGCCTCGATGCGAGCCGCGTCAACGAAGACGTCCTTGTGCTTGGACAGGACCGTCGTGCCGGCCAGGCTCTTCTTGGCGGTGACATCGACGTTGCCTTCTTCGGACACGAGCGTGCTGCCGACGATGTAGCCAGCGGACACCTTCAGATCCTGCTTGGATGTCAGGGCGATGCCGTCCAGCTCGCCGTTTTCGTCGATGAAGATATTGACCGCACCCAGTTTCGCCCACATCGTGGTGTCGCGGATCTGGAGGACGGGCTGTTCTTCGGAGCCGATCGTGACGTCAGCGTTTTCAGCGATGAAGCTGCTCGCACCGATGTACTTGGCCATCGCCGTGATGGCGTCTTCACCCGTCTCGGGCAGGCCAGTGCCTTGCGCCGTGACGTTCGTGCCGTCGATTTCATCGCCAGCCGTCAGGATGGCCTTGATGTCGGCATAGACGCCGCTGTTGATGATGCTGCCTTCGGTCGCCGTCAAGGTGACGTTCGAACCTTCAGCATTCGTGTTGACGATGTCGTTCGCAGCCGTGATGGTGACATCATTGGTGGCCTTGGCGGTCAGTCCGCTGATGTCCTGAGCTTCGGCTGTGATGGCGCCGTCCTTCGCGATCAGGTCGGTCGCGATGATGGCCGTCGTAGCGGTGGCGGTGATGTCACCAGCTTCGGAGACGAACGCGGATGTCGCGATTGTATCGGCCGTCGCCGTGATGGCATTGGCCGCCGTGACGTTCGTACCATCGATTTCGTTGCCGGCCGTCAGCGTCACTGTGTCGATCGCGTTGATCGCAGCGTTCACGATATTGCCTTCTGTTGCCTCGAACGTCACGTTCACGCCTTCGACGTTCGCGTTGACGATGTCGTAGGTAGCCGTCAACGTGATGTCACCATCGGAAAGCGCCGTCAAACCACTGATGTATTCAGTCGTCGCTGTGACGGAATCCGAGCCGGAGAAGGAGCTGTCGCCACTGATCGTGTGAGCCGTCGCCGTGATGGCGCCGTCCTTCGCGAGGATGCTCGTAGCATCAATGTTACCTTCAGCGTCGAGCGTGATATCGCCATTTTCAGAGATGAACGCGGAAGCCGCGATTGTGTAAGCTTCAGCCGTGATGGCGTTGGCCGCCGTGACCGTCGTGCCGTCGATTTCGTTGCCGGCCGTCAGGTCGGCGGTATCGGTCGCGTTCACGCTGCCGTTGGCGATGTTGTTCGTCGCGTTCAGGGTGACCACCGTGCCGTCCACCGCCGTGTTGGCGATGTCGTTGCCGGCCGTCAGCGTGACGGTTTCGCCGTCGATGGCGGCGTTGGCGATGTTGTTCTCGGCCGTCAGGTCGATGACCGCGCCGCCGGCCGTCAGGCCGTTGATGTCGGTCGCCGTGGCCGTCACGGTGTTGGCCGCCGTGAAGGCACCGTCCGTGATGGTCGCCGCTTCGGCGGTGACGTTGCCGGTCTTCGCGATCAGGTTGGTCGCGATGATGGCCGTCGTGGCCGTGGCGGTGATGTCGCCGGCTTCGGAGACGAAGCTGCTCGCCGCGATCGTGTCGGCGATCGCCGAGACGGCCATGCCCCCCCTGACCGACTTGCCTACCAATTCGTTC
>JAFZAB010000151.1 GCA_017548425.1 Victivallales bacterium | reverse complement strand
GGCGCGGCTTCGGCGGCGGTGGCATGCGTGGCGGCGGTTTTGGCGGCGGCATGGGCCGTGGCTTCGGTGGCCATCATGGCGGCTTCGGCGGTCCTCCACCCATGCCTGGCGACGGCTCCCGCAAAAAACCGCTCACGTATTATCTGAAGCGCTATCTGGGCACCCTCGGTGAACACAAGAGATACATCTTCACGTTGATTTTCTTCGGCGTTTTCAGCCTCATCCTCCGCGCCGTCAATCCGTGGACGAGCAAATTCATGCTCGACTACGTCTTCGCCGACAAGCCAAAATCGCTCAATCTTGGCCCGTTCATCAACGAACATGTCCTGCAGCGTGGCCCGCAGACGTTGCTTTTCTGGACATGTATCGTGTTGGCGGCCATCGCCTTAAGCGAACTCATCATCGGCGCTGTGTCCGAATACGTCTCCCGCGTCCTGTCGTCGAAGATGCAGGTGAGCATCCGCCGCAAGATGATGAAACACATGCAGGCCATGCCGCTGTCGAAGCTTGAACAGCTCAAGACGGGCGGCATCATTTCCCGTATCGAAGGCGACGTCAATTCCTTCGCAGCGTTGCTGTACGAAGGTTTGCTCACGCCGCTGACCAGCCTGCTGATGTTCGTCGTCGGACTGGGCTCCCTGATGATCATCAGCCCTGTCGTCACGCTCGTCTGCACAGGCTTCGTCATCGCTCTGGCATGTGTTGCATACATGATTTTCAACGTGATGCGACCGCTTTTCCGCGATCTCCATGAAGACCATTCGCGCATTTCGGGCAAACTCGCGGAGACGTTCGGCGGCATCCGCGTCGTGCGAATCTTCGGCCGCGAACCGTACGAAACGGCCGATTTCATCGGTGCGCATCATTTGCTCATTCGCAAGTCATTGCATACGGATAAGTTGAACATCGCCATCCACCGTTTGGTGCAGCTCATCAACATCGGCATGGACATCACAATCTGGGCCGTCGGTGGCTATTTCGTCATCCAAAAGAAGATCACGATTGGCGATTTGATGGTCTTTACGCGATTCACCCATTGGTTCTTCCAGCCCGTCTTCATGATCATGCATTCGCTGTCGCACGTCCAGAACAGTGTCGCCTGCACGGAACGTATTTTCGACATGCTGGACGAAGATCTCGCCGTCGTCGATAAGCCCGACGCCGTGCCCGTCCAACGTCTCGAAAAAGAGCTCCGCCTCGATCACGTCAATTTCGAATACGATGCTGGCAAGCCTGTCTTGAAAGACTTCTGTCTCGATATTCCGGCTGGCAAGACGCTCGCATTAGTGGGTCCGTCTGGCGTTGGAAAAACGACCATCACGAATCTGCTCGTCCGCTTCTACGAACCGCAGAGCGGCACGATCACGTTGGATGGGAAAGACATACGTGATTTCCAGCTCCGCTCCTACCGCTCCCTCTTCAGTCTCGTCCTGCAGGATGTCTTCCTGTTTGATGGAACGATTGCGGAAAACATCTCCTACAGCGTTCCGGACGCGACGCCTGAACAAATCGCTGCCGCCGCCAAAATCGCCGCCGCCGCGGAATTCATCGAAGAATTTCCGGACAAATACGACACGCTCATCGGCGAACGCGGCGTTCGCCTCTCTGGTGGTCAGAAACAACGTATCTCGTTGGCGCGAGCCATCTTGCGTAATCCGCAGGTGTTGATTTTGGACGAAGCGACCTCCAGCCTCGACTCGCAGTCGGAAGCCGCCATCCAGACCGCCCTGAAGGATATTCTCAAAGGCCGCACGACGGTTGTCATCGCCCATCGTCTCAGCACGATCATGGACGCCGATTCCATCGCCGTCATTGACGACGGCCACGTCGTGGAGCAGGGCACCCACTTCGAACTGCTGGAAAAGAACGGCAAATACGCCGAAATGTACAACAAGCAGATGGAAAAGGCCGTCGCCAATCCGACGCATCTCGTCTGGGCGGCGCCCGAAACAAATGACGCAGAACCAAAAAAAGCCTAGAAGTCTTTCACTTCTAGGCTCTTAATAGACAAGGCTAGGCTACTAGAATTCTAGTTGCCTAGCCTTGCTTTTATTTCAAGCATTCAGCATTCAGCATTATGCCATAAGCCATCGGCCATAAGCCATCGGCCATAAGCCATAAGCCATTGGCCATAAGCGCTTAACGCTTTCAGCGTTAAGCTAACCCCACTAGCTTCTTCGCTTGCTCACGCAGTTTGAACTTCTGGATCTTGCCAGAAGCTGTCAGCGGGAATTCGTTCACGATGAAGAAGTACTTCGGCGTCTTGTAGAACGCGATCTTGTCTTTGCAGTAGTCGCGCAGTTCGTTCTCGGAAAGTGACACGCCTTCGCGCGGAATCACAAACGCGCCAACGACTTCGCCGTACTTTTCATCTGGAATACCAACCACCGCCGCGTCCAGGACCTTGTTCTTGTTCGTCAGCAGAAATTCTTCAATTTCACGCGGATAGATATTTTCACCACCACGAATGATCATGTCTTTTAGACGGCCTGTGATGTACAGATAACCTTCTTCGTCGAAGATGCCGACGTCACCGCTATGCAACCAACCGCCGTGTGTAATCGTGCGGGCCGTTTCCTCCGGCATGTTGTAATAGCCTTTCATGACGTTATATCCGTAGCAAACCACTTCGCCGGGCACGCCCGGCTTCGTGATTTCTTCACCAGTCTTCGCATCGAAAAGACGCACGTCAATGTGCGGCTGGCAGTTGCCGACGGTGTCCGTCCGCTGCTTGAACGTATCCGCCGGATCGGTCATCGTGATCACAGGCGACGATTCCGTCAAGCCGTACGGATTCGTGATGTTCTTCATGTTCATCTCCTCCATAACCTGCTTGATCAGTTCAGGCGGGCAGAGGGAACCAGACATGATGCCCTTGTGGAGCGACTTTATCATAAGTGGCTGGTATTTCTTGAATTGCGGATGGTTCAAGATGGCGATGTACATCGTCGGAACACCATAGACGGCTGTCGCATGCGCAGTCGCAATGGAATACATGACGACCAGCGGATCGAACTGCTCGATCATGACGGCCGTCGCGCCATGCGTCAGAATCGCCATGACGCCCAACACGCAGCCAAAGCAGTGGAACAATGGAACAGGCAGGCAGACGCGTTCATTTTTGTCCGCATCGAACTCAAAGAACTGCCGTTCACCGATATAGAAACCGTTGTTCAGGATGCCTTGATGCGTCAGCATGACGCCTTTCGGGAAGCCTGTCGTGCCAGACGTGTACTGCATGTTCACCATGTCCATGTTGGAGATATCCTTCTTGGCCGCCGCGAGACGGTCGTCCAGATCTTGGCTGCAGCAGTAGCCCAGCTGAATCAGTTCGGACGATGTGTACATGCCCGTATGTTTCTCCTGTCCAAGATAGACGACGTTTTTCAACCGCGGGAAACGCTTGCTCACAAGCATGCCGCGCGTTGTCGTAAGCAGTTCGGGGACAAGCTCATAGACGGTATCAATGTAGCTGACATCGCGCAGGCCATCGACGATAGCCAGCGTGTGCATGTCCGACTGTTTTACAAGGTATTCCAGTTCATGCTTTTTATAGTTCGTGTTGATCGTCACGAGAACGGCGCCGATTTTCGCCGTCGCGAACATAAGCGTCAGCCATTCAGGAACGTTTCTCGCCCAGACGCCGACATGACTTCCCTTCGTCACACCGATGGCCATGAGGCCTTTCGCCATGAGATCCGTACGGATGTCGAAATCTTTGTAAGTCCATGTCAGATCGCGATCTGGATACATGATGAACGGATGGTTCGGGCGGTCTTTCACCTGCATGGCGAACACCTCGCCAATCGTCTGCGTCGGGAAACGCAACGGCGAAATTTCATGGCGGATCAGGCCAATCTCTTTCTCCAGAAGGCCGATGCGCTCCATGTCATCTTCTGCCGTAGCTTCTTCGATCTTGCGTTTAAGCAACTTGCACTTTTGGTCAAGCAGACGTCTGGTCATCATGCGCATATGGTCTTCATCACGCGCAAGCTGTTTGGCTTTGCCTTTCCAACCGTCGCAGTCCCAATCAAGCAGTTCCTGACGACGCTCCAATTCCTCCAGACGTTCTTCAATCTCTTCCGTCTGTTGTTTGGATTTGTTCGTCTTCAGCTTGCTTTCCAACGACTTGCGTTCTTTGTCAATTGCTTCTTGGCGTTTGTCCAGAGCCGCCTTTTCTTCATCGACGACGATTTTGCTCTTATCGACCTTCTGCTGTTCTGCTTCCAGCCAAGCGTTGACGTCTTTTATCAGTTGTTTATAGTGGTCGTTTATCTGTTTGACAGCTATGTTGTTCGTTTTCATGACGTTCCTACCTCAGTCCTCTTTTTCCACGGTGAATGTGAAAGGCGTATAGACGACGGTGATGGTTTTCGTCCCGTCCTCCATGGTCTGGATGTGATGCGGAATCGTCGCGTCCAGATAAATCGATTCGCCCGCGCCAATGACGTACGGCTTCTCCTTGCTGCCGATGAAGATTTTGATCTTCCCTTCCAGCACGTAGCAGAACGCTTCGCCTTCGCGGTTCTCCAGTTCGAATTCTTCTTCGTTGGTGGCATTGCCTTCGATGAAGAACGGCTCCATGTTGCGGTTGCTCATGTTGATGGCAAGGAAGTGATGCGTCAAGTTACCGATCATCAACGTCTTAGCTTGGTCTTTGTCTTCCAGATCCGCCTTGCGGAACACGGAATAGTTGCGCAACAGGCCGTTCGTGATAATGGTCCACAACCGCACGCCCAAAGCCTGCGTAATACGCATCAACGGCATCAATGACGTAATCTGACCGCCTTCCTCAATCGTCGTGATGACATTTTCCTTAAGTCCCGTACGACGAGACACTTCCGCAACATCCAGCTTCATCATCTGGCGTAGCCGCGTTAGCGTCTTGCCGAAGCGGTTGTTCATGTTCAACTGCTTGATGGACAACGTGTCTTCCAGCGGCGGTGCATAGACGACGGCCAGAATGTCCGTCTTCTTAATTGGCTTGCCCTGCGCGTCACGGTCGTTCGAGAAGATGTGGTGCGGCAGGTAGCCATGATAGTAGATGGAATCGCCTTCGTCCAGCATGATCGTCTCGTTGCCGACCTGCGCCACAAGACGCCCTTTCATGACGTAAATGAACTCCTCGCCTGCGTGGCGTTCCAATCGCTTCTTCTTGAACTCCTTGTCGTTCATTAACTTATCAATGTTCTTCGGCGTGCCCATCTCGATGATGTACGGCTCCATGCTGACGCCGGATTTGTTCATCGACAGCGGATGGTAGATCAACTGTTCATCATCATCGCCGAAAACAACTTCGTCTTTCACCATCTGACGGCGGCAAATGGCCGGCCGCAGATTTTCGATTTTCGAACTATCGCCGTCCAAAAACGTTCCCAAACGGACGTTCAGCGTACGGGAGATGAACAACAGCGGCGTCAACGACGGCACGCCTTTCCCCTTCAGAATCAACGACACCTGCTTGCGAATCCGCGCGATTTCCGTCTCGTCCAAGCCTTCAAGAATCAACGCGACACGTTCCCGAATCTTACGCAAATCGCCGTCTTCTTCGTCATCATGCTTAATTGCCTTGTTTGCAAGGGCATCGTCAATCATGGCGATGATGTCCTTCGACGTAAGGCCGCGCATGAGCAGAAAACGCTCGATCGATTCCTTCAGCCGTTCGCCGACTTTCTTCGGCTTTTGTTTGACAGTGGACGTGTCGTTACTCTCAGACATGTTGTGTTCCTTTTTGTTGTTTATATGTAAAAAACTAAAAACCTTATTGGCCTCGAAGAGGCCGAACCCGAGTAACCCTAGGTGAAGCCTGGGGAAAAAAAAACCGCCAGTTCCCGAGAGGGCACCGGCGGTTTCAAGGCAGTCACGTTCAGGCAACCGACTTAAGATCGCCGGCGCTCCGCAACAACAGATAGAATTTCTTCTCTAAATCGTACATGGATTAAAATAATGTTTTATGGCTCTTTTGGGCGCAAAAAACTGGAACAGTTTTGCTTTCAATATTTAATTTAATGCTTTTGGCGTATTTATCAAATCTTAAAATGAGAATTTTACTAAAAATGAGTTATATTTCAATGTATAAGGCATTATGTGCCTTTTTGGTCTAACGTCTCACATCTACTTGTTCAGTTCTGGCGGCGGAAGCCGTCGGGTGGAGGCTGAAGCCTCCGCAAAGTAAAATTCTGGTCTGCAAAATGAAAAAGATCCTGCTTGGTGACGAAGCATATGCGCAAGGCGTCTTGGACGCCGGCCTCTCCGGCTGCTATGCCTATCCTGGAACCCCTTCCACGGAAATCATGGAGTACGTTCAGAACTCCAAACTTGCGGCGGAACGCAACATCCATCGCGAATGGTCTTCCAATGAAAAAACGGCCATGGAAGAGGCCCTCGGCGTCTCCTACGCCGGAAAACGCGCCATTGTCTGCATGAAGCACGTCGGCTTGAACGTCGCTGGAGACGGTTTCGTAAATTCCGCCGTGACAGGCACAAACGGCGGTCTGCTCGTCACCGTTGCGGACGATCCGTCCATGCATTCCTCCCAAAACGAACAGGACTCCCGCTTCTACGCGCAGTTCGCCATGATTCCCTGCATAGAGCCGTCCTCCCAACAGGAATGCTACGATTTGGCCAAATACGCGTTCGAACTTTCCGAAAAAAACGAAATTCCCGTATTGATCCGTTTGACGACGCGTCTTTCGCATTCCCGCTCCAATATCGAAACGGCGGACGCTCCGTCGGATATGAACGCCCTCCATCAGCCGACGAATCCGCGCCGCTTTGTCCTCCTGCCCGCCATCGCAAAGGGCAACGTCAAAAAACTCTGCGAAAAGCAGGCCGTTTTTGAAAAACTGTCCGAAGAATCACCGTTCAACAAATTGACGGATGGCGCGGACAAGTCGCTCGGCATCGTCGCGACGGGTATCGCCTATAACTACGTCATGGAAGCGTTCGGCGGCAACTGCCCATATCCAATTCTGAAAATATCCCAATACCCCCTGCCGAAAAAGCAGCTCTCTACCTTATTAAATAAATGCGACAAAATCATGGTCGTGGAAGAAGGTGCTCCGTTCGTCGAATCACAGCTCCGCGGCCCATTGGAAGACCCGCGCATCATGGGCCGTCTGACCGGCCATCTGCCGCGCACAGGCGAACTCAACCCCTATCTCGTCGCGAAAGCGTTTAATTTGAAAGTCGCGGAACCGCCTGCGATTCCGGATCTTGTGAAAGTCCGTCCGCCGCGTCTCTGCGACGGCTGCCCGCACGTCAGCACCTACAACGCCCTCAAGGAAGCCATCGCCAAATTCGATGATCCGCGCGTTTTCGGCGACATCGGCTGCTACACGCTTGGCGCGCTGCCGCCCTTCCAGGCAATTTCGTCTTGCGTTGACATGGGCGCTTCCGTCACGATGGCGAAAGGCGCCGCGGACGCGGGCATCCATCCGTCCGTCGCCGTCATCGGCGATTCGACGTTTACGCACTCCGGCATGACGGGCATTCTTGATGCCGTTTGGGAAAACGCCAATATCACCGTCATGATTCTCGACAACGGCACGACAGGCATGACGGGCGGCCAGACCTCCATCGGCGCGGGCCGTCTCGAAACGATTTGCATCGGTCTCGGCGTCAATCCGGACCATGTGAAAGTCATCACGCCGCTGCCGCAGAAGCATGCCGAAAACGTCGAAATCATCACGGCGGAACTCCAATACGAAGGCCTTTCGGTCATCGTCTCCCGCCGCGAATGCATCCAGACGCTCCGCCGCAAGAAGTAACGACGACGTCCCGCCGTTGTAACGACGGCGTCCCGCCGTTGTAACGACGGCGTCTCGCCGTTGTAACGACGGCGTCTCGCCGTTGACCGCTCATCACGAAAAACAGTTGTCCCACCTTTTATATATAAGGTATAGAGATCATGAAAAAAGACATCATTCTTGCAGGCGTCGGCGGGCAGGGTATCCTGACCATCGCCACCATCATCGCGCAGACCGCCCTGAAGGCTGGCCTCAATGTCCGTCAGCCTGAAGTCCACGGTATGTCGCAGCGCGGCGGTGCCGTCGAAGCGCATCTCCGCCTTTCCTCCGGCCAGATCTATTCCGATCTGATTGCTCCGGGCACGGCCGATCTGATCATCTCCGTCGAACCGATGGAAGCTCTCCGCCATCTTGATTCGCTTTCCCCCACGGGAATCATCATCTCCAACGCGAAACCGATCATCAATATCAACGACTATCCCGAAGTCGAAAAAATCATTGCCGCCATTGAGGCCATCAAAGGCTCAAAAGTCATCGATGCCGACAAAATCGCCGCCGATCTCGGCAACCCGCGTTCGATGAATATCGTCCTGCTTGGCGCCGCCGCCCCGTTCCTCGGCTTCGATCCGTCGCTGCTCGAAGCGACTATCGCCTCCCTCTTCGAACGGAAAGGCCAGGCTGTTGTCGACGCCAATCTCAAAGCCTTCCACGCCGTCATCTAAAAAACCTTGTAACGACGGCGTCCCGCCGTTGAATCATCGTCCCAGTAGTCCCATAAGTCCCAGTAGTCCCAGAAAAAAATGAAATCTTCCTTCAAAAAACATTTCGGCATAGAAGCCACCGTCGTCGCGAAAGCCCCCGGCCGTCTTGAAATTCTCGGCAACCATACGGATTACAACGAAGGCACCGTCCTCTCCGTCGCCGTTGATCGCGCCATGACCGTCGCCGCCGCGAAGGTCGATGGAAAGACCTGCGAACTCTACGATCTCGTCATCGATTCCACCAAGACGTTCGATCTCGACAAGCTCGACAATCCGACGAAAGGCGATTGGTCCAACTACGTCAAAGGCGTCGTGCAGGAATTCCAGAAGCGCGGCTACACAGTTCCCGCCTTCAAAGCGACGCTGAAAGGCACCGTTCCGCTGTCCGCCGGCATGTCCTCCTCAGCCGCTTTGGAAATGGCCTTTGTGCTTGTCATTGAGAAACTTGCGGGGCTGAGCCTCGATTGGAAGAACCGCGCTCTCATCGGCCAGGCCGCTGAAAACAACTATGTCGGCGCGAAGACCGGTCTGCTTGATCAAGTCTCCTCCCTCATGGGAAAAGAGAACCAGTTGGTCTATTCCGACTTCCGCTCCCTGCAAGTTCACAACGTGCCGATTCCTGCGGGAACGGCGTTTGTCGTCGCGAACTGCATGGTCAAACATAATTTGACGAATGAATACAACGAACGTCGCGAAGCCTGCGAACTCGCCGCCAAGATCCTCGGTGTCAAGGCCTTGCGTGATGTCACGCCCGAACAGCTGAAAGCCGCGAAAGACAAGCTGCCCGAAGTCGCCTATCTGCGTGCATTGCACGTCGTTGGCGAAATCGACCGCGTCGAAAAAGGCTCCCAGGCTCTCGCCGCTGGCGATCTCGATACGTTCGGCCGCCTGATGTTCGAATCACAGTACTCCTCCACAAACTACTTTGATAACAGCATCAAAGAACTCGACATCATGGTCGAACTCGCCAAAACGATTCCCGGCCACATCGGCGCTCGCCTTTCTGGCGGCGGTTTCGGCGGCATCACCGTCCATCTCGTCAAGGCCGATCAGGCCGAACAGTACTGCAAGACGCTTGCGGATCTCTATCAGAAAAAGACCGGCCTCAAGACCGAAGCCATGATCTGCACCGCCGCGCAAGGCGCCCATTACCTCTAAAGCCCCGAAGGGGCTTAATCCGAGTAACCCCAGGCGAAGCCTGGGGGTGCGGAACCTCTGAAAATGCGGCCCTGAAAGGGCCGAATATGAAAAACTTAGGCTTTTTGTTCCACATCTCACGCTCATGTTCAACAACCTTACAGACAGATTCAAATCGGCTTTCAGAAACCTGACCGGCCGCGGTAAACTCACAGAAGCCAACATCCAAGACGCTATGGCCGAAATCCGCACCGCCTTGCTCGACGCGGATGTTAACTACGCCGTCGCCAAAAAATTCGTCGCGGACGTCTCGCAGGAATGCCTCGGCGAAGCCGTCATGAATTCCGTCACGCCCGGACAGCTCGCCGTCAAAATCGTCAATGACAAATTGACCGCCCTGCTCGGACAGAACAACGAGCCGTTGAATCTTGTTTCGAAACCGTCCATCATCATGCTCTGCGGTCTCCACGGTTCTGGTAAAACCACGACCTCTGCGAAACTCGCCCTCCATTTGAAGGACAAACTGAAGCGGAAGCCGCTGCTCGTCGGTTGCGACCTCTACCGACCCGCCGCTATCGATCAGATTGAAGTTCTCGCGAAGGAACTTGGCGTCGATGTCTTCACAGATCGCGAGACGAAAAACGTCAACACGATTGCTCGCCGCGCCATTTCCTACGCGCAGCTTAACAATCTGGATACCATCATCTTGGATACCGCCGGCCGTCTGCAAATCGACAACGATCTCGTCAAGGAGCTCATTGATTTGAAGGCCGAAGTCAAGCCGGACGAAATCATTCTCGTCGGTGATTCCGCTCTCGGTCAGGAAGCCGTTTCCGTCGCGGAGCATTTCGACCAAGCACTTGGTATCACGGGTATTATCCTCACGAAACTCGACGGTGACGCCCGCGGCGGTGCCGCGCTTTCCATGCATCAGGTGACGGGCAAGCCCATCAAATTCGTAACCGTCGGCGAACGCCCCATCGATCTCGAAGCCTTCCATCCGGACCGCATGGCCTCCCGTATTCTCGGCATGGGCGACGTTGTTTCGCTCGTCGAAAAAGCCGCTGAACAGTTCGAAGCCGACGAAGCCAAAAAGTTGGAGGAACGCCTTCGTCAAAACACGTTTGGCTTCGACGATTTCCTCTCGCAGATTTCCAAAATCCGCAAGATGGGCGGCATCATGTCGCTTTTGAAATTCATCCCCGGCATGTCGGAACTACCGATGGATGAGATAGATGACAAAGCCTTCAACCGCATCGAAGGCATCATCAACTCCATGACGCCGAAAGAGCGCCGCGATCCTGAAATCATCAGCAACTCCCGCCGCCAGCGTATCGCCAAAGGCTCTGGCGTCCAGTTGCAGGAAATCAACCAACTGCTCAAGCAGTTCAACCAAATGCGCGCGCTCATGGCGAAGATGGGCAACGGCGGCATGGGGTTTGGCAGTCTGTTTGGCGGTGGCGGCATGGGCGGTCTCGGCAGCATGTTCGGCGGCGGCGCTCCGTCCGCTCCAACGATGCCCACAAATCCCTATGGCGGAGGCATGTACGGCGGTTACGGCATGCGCCCCCACGGCTCGTCCGGCGGTGTCAGCCGCTCCCAAAACGCCGCCAACAAGAAAAAAGCCAAACAAGCCCGTAAACAAGGCCGTAAGAAGCATTAAGCTTCGCTTAATGCTTGCTTATGGCCAATGGCTTATGGCCAATGGCTTATGGCTTAAACCTTTTTCTTTTCTTTTGTCCCTTTCGTCCCTTTCGTCCCTTAACCCCTAGGAGCTAAACATGTTGCAAGGTTTCCATCACGTCGCCATCCAGTGCAAAGACATCGACAAATCCATTGCCTTCTACACCGCTATCGGCGGCAAAGTCTGCCGTACATGGGGCGAAGGCAACTCTCGCGCCTGCATGATCTGCGTCGGCAATGACAACTGCCTCGAACTCTTCGCCAACGGCGCTCCCGACCGCCCCGCCGACAAGACCGTCGTCCATTTCGCCTTCCGTTCTACCGACACCGCCGCCGATTTCGCGAAAGCCATCGCCGCTGGCGCCGTTGAAACGAAGCCCGTCGCCGATTTCACGATTCCTTCCAAGCCCGAACCGCTCGCCATCCGTTTCGCCTTCTGCAAAGGCCTCGATGGCGAAATCATCGAATTCTTCCAAATCATGTAATTCAAATCCATTACGGCTCCGAAGGAGCCTAACTCGAGTAACCCCGAGTCAAGCTTGCGAGACCCGGGGTGAGCTCACTACTTAATAGCGGCCCCAAAGGGGCCGAATTGAAAAACTATTCTTCTACGCGAAGCGCATGGAAAACCGCCGAGCAGACGGAGGCCATATAGATTCTTCTTCGTGCAAGATTCCCTGCTGTCAACAACCTGTTCAGAATTATAGCCGACGTCTGCGAGGCAATCTGTGTAATCTGTGTAATCTGTGGTTTCTTAATTATCGGTGCATTTCTCCAAACTCCAGTCCAAATCCGCACTGCTGATCGTGGCGGCCAGAATCATATCTTGCTTGATTCTGGCCGTCATCATCGCCAATCCTTCCCGCATCCGAAAAGTCCCCGGAACGCGGGATTTCAAACTCGTCACGTTGATCGACGCCTCCAAAAGCATGTTGACGAAAGATGATTCGTCTCAAACACGGCTTGCTAAAATCGCAAATGTAATGAATAATAAGGATATTTATGAAAATTTGCAGAATTTTGCGAAAACGGAGACCTATCTGTTTGCGGACGGATGCGTTCCGACAACCCTTCCGTTCGTCGTCCAACCGCTTCCAGGCGACACGAATTTCGGCGCCGCGTTGACACATGTCCTCCAGATGAACGAACTCGGCGTTCCCGTCGGCGCCGTCCTCCTGCTGTCGGACGGCCGCTCCAATGTCGGCCCGTCGCCGCAGGATGTCGCCAAACGATTCGCGAACGCGACCATTCCCATTACGACCGTTACCGTCGCGGAGGATACACGACCACTCGACATCGCCATCGTCGCCCCGTCGCAGACGATTCAGGCGAAGCGTGACGAACCGTTCACGCTGACGGCGCACGTTTCCGCCAACAACCCGCGAGCAATGGACGTCCATGTTCAATTGCTGCTCAATGCCGCCGTCGTTCAGGAGACGGAAATACGGTTGCCAGCGATGGCCGACAAGACGCCTGTCCAGTTCACCGTCGCCTCGCCGACGGCTGGCCTGCAAACGTACGTCGTCCGCCTCAAAACGGACGCTCCGGACGCCGTGCAGGACAACGACACGGATTTCCTCTCCGTGCAGGTCGAGCAGCCGCCTGTCTTCAAAATTTTGTACTTGGCAAACACGCTGGATTGGGATTGGCGGTTCTTCTCGAAGCTTCATGAAGACGCGCCATCCGTACAGGCCTCCGCGTTGATTCTGCTGGGCGATCTGCCGTCTGGCGAAACGCCGCAGCCCAAGCCGCGATTCTTCACGGAAAACATCGCTACAGACGTGACGGAGTTCCCTGAAAACACGGATTTCTACGCGCCGTTCGATGCCGTCATTGCCGATACGCGCGTCTTTGCGAGTTGTTCCGACAAAGCCATTCAAGCCCTTCTCTCTTTCGTGGAGAACAAAGGCGGCGGCCTCCTGCTCAAAGGCCCCGTGGAGAATCTACGCGACGATATCGCGTCGCTTCTGCCCGCAAAAGCCTTCGCCGCCGAATTTGTCAACAGTCCGCTACGTCTCAGCCCGAATCCGCAGTTTATTTTTTCGAAAAAAGTAGCCTCGCGCCTTCTGTCGGAAGGCATCTTCGCGCCGCGTCTCCATGTGCTGACGATGATGACAGAACTGAAAAAATCCGCACGCTCTGCACTAGATGCGTCACTGCCGAACGGTAAGGCTTCCGCGCTCGCCGCCCATACGGTCGGCGCGGGCCGCGTGCTCTATTTGTCTTCCACCGCTACGTGGACGTGGAAATTATCATCAGATTCCTCACAAGTTATCTACAACGATTTTTGGACGCAGCTGGTCGCTTTTCTCGCCGAAACCGGCAAGCCGCGTTTCAACTGCTTGAACAACGGCAGCAAGATTCCCGTCGATCAGACGACGGATATTCTGCTCGACGTGCTCGGCACGGATTTCCTCCCCGCGCCCGACGCACGCGTGACGCTTTCCGCAACGGCGCCCGACGGCTCCGTTGCGACGATGGAACTCTCTCCTTCACTGCACGAACTCGGCCGCTACGAAGCGCCGTTCACGCCCGCATCCGCGGGCGAGTATCTATTGCAATTTGAGACGCGACTGCAGGATTCCGTCTATGCTTCGCAAGCGGTCGTGATTGCGCGTGGCGCGGGCCCCGAATCCGCCAATACAGCCCCGAATCTAGCCTTGATGCAGGACATCGCCCGCATTACGGCAGGCCGCTCGCTCTCGCTGAAAGAGCTCGCGTCCGCGCTCCGTTCGCCGTCCGCCTTGGCGGACGCCGTCCCGTTGTCGCCAAGCGTTCCCATGGAGGAAACACGCATCCCGCTGCTTCCGCCAGTCGTCCTGTATCTGTTGCTCTTCGCCTCATGCATGCTCGCATGGTGGCTCCGCCGTAGTCTCTCCCTGAAATAGCACGCTATTTCAGGGAGCCTAAAGCCAAAAGCTTAAAGCTTAAAGCAAATGCAAAACCACACCCCCTTGTATTTGCTTTTAGCTTTTTAAGCTTTAAGCTTATATCTAGTAACCACAAAACAAACCACACCCCCTTGTATTTGCTTTTAGCTTTCAGCTTTTAGCTTTCAGCTTATGAAAATCCTCATCACTGGTTCAGCCAAGCGTATCGGCGCAGCCATCGCCCGCTATTTCGCGGAGAAAGGCCACGCCATTTTCGTCCATTGCAACACGTCCGTCAAAGAGGCGGAGGCGCTCGTCGCCTCCTTCCCGAATCCGTCCATCCACAAAATCCTCCAGGCGGATCTCACCCTTCCGGACGCCCCCGCGAAACTCTTCAAAAAGCTTAAGAAAACGCCTCCGGATGTCCTCATCAACAACGCCTCCGTCTATTCCAGAATCCCACTGGCGGACGCTACGCCGTCCGCTGTCCAAGATGCAATGGCTATCAATTTTATGATTCCTTTTGAATTGATGCGATGTTTCCACAATGATTGCAAAAAAGGAAATATCATCAATATTCTCGACCACCGCATCGACCTCCCCGATCCGAAGTCCGGACCCTATGCGTTCGCCAAAAAAGCCCTCCGTGACGCGACGCTTGCCGCCGCCATCGACTGGGCTCCCGATATCCGCGTCAACGCCGTCGCTCCCGCCTTCGTCCTCCCCCCGGATGGCGTCCCGCTCGAAAAGATGGACCGTCTCATCCAAGGCTCCCCCGCCAAAGTCCGTCCAACGCCGCTCGACATCGCCCGCGCCATTGACTATCTCCTCCAGACCCCCTGTCTCACAGGCGAAATCATCCATCTCGCCTCCGGCCTCCATCTTCTCTCCCCGGAAGCCGCCGCCCAAGAAAAGCCGAAAGCTTAAAAGCCGAAAGCCGAAAGCTTAAAGCCAAAAGCAAACCCTCCTAGTGCTTCTAGCGCCTCTAGAGCTTCTAGCGCTTTTGCCATAAGCCATAAGCCATCGGCCATAAGCCGCCGTAGGCGTTAAGCCATAAGCCATCAGCGGCCGAAGGCGCAAGCCTTCGGCCTTTCATTTTGATATCATTTTGCATTCATCTATACATATAGTGTTCGCTATCCTTTGGGCACACTATATAGATTTTGTCAAAAAATTGTTTTCTCTAGATAAAAGAAAAGGCCTAAAACGCCTCCAAAACCCCTCCCCGAAAAAAAAATACGAAAATATCAATTTTTTTCCATTGTTTTCTTGACTGTTGACGTACTATAGTTATTTTATTTTATACAGGGTGATTAGGGTTAGTGGGCTTTTGACATGACTAGCGAAGCATCAAAAACTTCGTTAAGTCATTGAAAAAGAATACATAAGAGTACAAAACATCCGATACTCCTCGGACGGGCGCAAGCCGTCTGCGGGGTAGGGGGTGTTATCTGGTAAAGCGAACCTCCTCAGGAAAAAACACGTAGAAAATCAAATCCACAGCTTGTCAACAGCCTTTTGATGGGCCTTTAGACAGAAAATCCACCGGGAAACCGGAACACCGACCATGGCTAATATAAAATTAAATATAAAACAACAACCCCAAGCTAGGAGTCAAGAAATGACAACTAACGTCTCCAAAATGTTCAAGTTCCGCGACGCCGTCTCAGGCAATGGCAAACTGCTGATTGCCGTGGCGATCGTCATCTTCGCCATCCTGCCGGTCAACGCGCAGATGTCCATCGGTGAAGCCAAACAGCAAATGAAAACCGCCGAAGCCGCCTACAAGGCTGCCGCCAAAGCCCTCTTCAAAGCGGAGGACGTCGTGAAAGACGCCGCCGGTGATGTCGTCGATGCGGATAAAACGTTGGTCGTCTTGAAACAGGACAAGGCCGAACTCGAACGGACGCTGGCCACCTCCCTTAAGGAAAACGCCCCCAGCATCCAGTCGAAGATCGAAGCCGTCGCGAAGAAGATTGAGAAGGCTGAAGCCGCGAAGGCCGCCGTCGCCGCGAAGCTGAAAGAAGCGCAGGCCGCCTACGCGAAAGTGCAGGCCGAAGTCGGCACTGCCCAGAAGAACTGGAAGGCCGCCACGGAAGCTCTCCACGCCGCCGAATTGAGTGACCCTGTCAACAAGGCGAAAGCCGCCGTCGCCACCGCGAAGGACAATGCCGCCGCCATCGCCAAGAAACTGGATATTGCGGACGACACCGTCGGCGCCGCCAAGAAGGAACTTTCCAAGACGCAGGATATCGCCGCCGCCGCCGTGAAGAAACTCAAGGCCGTCGAAGAAGACATCACGTCCCTGAATGAAAAACTGGCCAAGACCGCTCCGGAAAAGGCGAACGTCCTCAAAGCCAAACTCGCCGAAAGTAATAAGCTCAAGACGCAGTTGCTCGCTACGAAGGGTGAAGTTGAAAAGGCCGTCAAGGATGCGACCGACAAGCTCGCCGCCGCCATCAACCAGCGGAAAGATGTCGAAAACGAACTGGCCGCCGCGAAGGCCGATGTCGCCACCGCCGAACAGAATCTGAAGAACGCGAAGTCCGGCAAGCCCGCCGTCGTGGTCGCCGCCGCTCCTGTGAAGAAGGCTGAAGCTCCCGCCGTCGCGAAGGCCGAACCCGCCGCAAAGACGCAGGCCACCCCCGCCAAGAAAGAAGCTCCCAAGAAGGAAGCCGCGAAAGCCGCTCCTATCTCCGCTGAAAAACAGGCCCTCCTCGACAAGAAGATCCGCCTCGCCGAAGAAAAGAAACAGTTGCTCCTCTCCCTTGGCCGTAATGGCGAAGCCGCGAAGGTCGATGAAGAAATCAAAGCCCTGAAGGCCGGCGCTCCCGCCGCCCCTGCCGCCGAAGTGAAGAAAGAAGCTCCGAAGGCCGTCGCCGCCGCTCCTGCTGCCGCTCCTGCCGCCGAAGTGAAAAAGGAAGAGCCGAAAGCCGCCGCCGCCCCCGCCGCCGAAGTGAAAAAGGAAGAGCCGAAAGCCGCTGTTGCCGCCCCTGCGGCGCCTATTATTAATGCTGTTGCCGCCCCTGCGGCGCCTATTATTAATAAGGTAAAGGAAAATGAGGCCCCGAAGGCCGATCCGAAGGCCGAAGCAAAGGCCAAGAAGGAAGCCGAAAAGGCCGCCAAACTCCAGGCTGAAAAAGACGCCAAGGCCAAGAAGGAAGCCGACAAACTCGCGAAGGCGAAAGCCAAAGCCGAAGCGAAGGCCGCCGCCGAAGCCAAGAAGAACGAACCCGTCGTCATGCCGTGGACTCCCGAACCCCAGCAGCAGCTCCCCATGCTGAAGGGCGATCAGAGACTGACCGTTCCCGAAGCCAAGACCGCTTCCATCATCGAAGACTCCGCCGTCCTCCCGCAGTTTGACATCGCCATGGTTTCCGGTGATACCGCCATCGTCGAAAAACTGCCCGTCTGGCAGGCTTGGAAAGAATACGTCGAATTCAACAAGATCACTCCGAAGGACATCAACGAATTCCACGGCAAACTGATCAAAGCCCTCCAGGAAAAAGGCTACGTCTTCGCACAGGTCGAATTCCCCACCAAGATCTGGTCTACCGGCATCTTCCTCGCGAAGGTTGACTGCGGCCAGTTGGGCGACATCACCGTCAAAAACCAGAAGCACTACTCCGCCAAGCAGATCGTCCGCGCCCTTGAAAATAAGGAAGGACGTTTCAACTACGCCGAAATCCATTCCGACTTGTTCGACCTCAACACGAAGCCCGACCTGAAACTCCAGACCTCCTTGAAGCCTGTCCAGCAGGGCGGCCGCCGCGTCATCAACGCCGAAATCGAAGTCGAAGACAAGATGCCGATCCACGGCGCCATCGAACTGACCAACTCCGCCGCCAAAGACGCCCGCAACGATTGGCGCGTCCGCTCCACGCTGCAGCATCTGAACATCACGAAGCATAACGACTCCCTCACGCTGGATTGGCTCACCACCGGCAACATCGGCGAAGACATGAACTCGCTCTCCGCCTCCTATTTCCTCCCCATCAACGACGCGCTTTCGCTCAACGTCTATGGCGGCTGGAACTCCTCCTTCAACGAAGACGTCCTCCCCGAAATCTCCGCCCGCGGCCGCGGCGCATTCGCCGGCCTCCAGTTCTCATACATCTTCTATGAAACCCTCCGCGACAGATTTCAGTTGTCTCTCGGCTGGTTCTATCAGCGCCTCACCAACTATCAGGACATCAACGGCATGCGCTACGACAACGGCGACATCACCCTCTCCATGCCTACTATTACATTAGGTTATACACAGAAAGTGTTCGACAACTACCAGGGCCGCAACTTCGCCAGCATCACCTTGCAGCAGAACCGCGCGGGCACCTTCGGAGCCAGCTCCAAGTCTGACTTCATCCGCGCCTCCGCCGTCGATGGCGACTTCACCCTCGCCAAGATCCAGTTGGCCCGCTTCCAGCGCCTCTTCGAAGGAAAAGACGCCCCCGGAAAATGGACGTTGTTCATGAAAGCGGACGCGCAGATCGCTTCCGACCGCATGCCCTCCGCCACGCGCGACTACATCGGCGGCCGCAACTCCGTCCGCGGCTATGAAGAGTCCGAACTCAACGGCGACCACTCCTTCGTCGGCACCCTCGAACTCCGCACGCCTCTGATCGAAAACTTCATCCCCGGTCTCAAGAAAGACGAACAGTATCTGAAAGATCATCCCGAATACTGGTCGCAGCATCGCCTCCAGTTCATCCTCTTCACCGATTTCGGCTATGTGGCCTATGACGAAAAAGACAAGCCCGACGATGACAACAGCATGTGGTCCGTCGGTGCCGGTATCCGCCTCGGCCTTACCAAATATTCACAGATGGCCCTCGATTACGGCTATCCGATCCTCAAGGCTTCCGACGACACGCCAGACGCCGGCCGCCTCCACCTCAGCGTCCAGTTGCAGTTCTAATAGGGAGGGAACAGCTATATGTCAAGTATAATTAAAATTAATCATAACAACCACAACCAAAACGCGACTGCGCGAAAGGGGAGCCTCATGACAATGCTCACTCAAAGCCAAAAACGCAAGTCAACCATGAAGTTGTTTTCTCTCATCATGGTTGCAATCCTCTTGTTCTCACCTGGCGGACTGCTGGCCGGTTCGCTGCCTTCCGGCTATAAAGTGGTAAAAGGCAAAGTCACTGTCACCGTCGATGGAAAGGTCATGGACATTGACCAGGCCACCCAGAAGGCCATCGTCAACTGGCAGAAATTCGGTATTGACGAAGGCTATACCGTCAACGTCAACCAGATCAACTCCACCGCCGCCATGCTCGCAAGAGTCATCGGCAACGATCCTTCCAACATCCTTGGTAACTTGAACGCCACCGGCCACTTCTATCTGGTCAACCAGAATGGCGTTTACTTCGGCCCGAACTCCCGCGTCGATGTCGGCGCCATTATCGCTTCGACGATGGATATCCTCGACGACGACTTCATGGCCGGAAATCTGAACTTCTTCGGCGAAGCGAAGGGCTCCGTCGTCAACGCCGGCCAAATCAATGCCGACGCCGTCGCCCTCATCGGCCAGAATGTCCAGAACATCGGCCAGATCAACGCCAACCAGGTCGGTCTCATCGCCGCCCAGAAGGCCGTGACGCTGAACGACTTCGGCGGCGGCTCCAAGCTGGTCGTCGATTTCTCCGACTTCAACAAGGCCGAAGATGTCGCCGCCCCGACGACCGTCACGAACGCCGGTACCATCAACGCCGGCAACGACGGTGATGTCGTCCTCTTCGCCGAAGCCGGTGAAGCCGACAACGCCAACGGCACGATCATCGCCGATACCGCCGAAATCTCCGGCGCCAAAGTCGCTCTGACCAAGCTCGGTACCGTCAAGGCCAATGACCTCCTCATCGACCCCGAAGGCACCCTCACGCTTATCGACGAAGGCACATCTTTTGACGATGGTTTTGACGCCACCTATACCGATGAAGACTTGTCCCGTTTGATGGATGATACATTAGCCTCCAATATTACCTTGAGCTATCACGACATCGTGCTGGAGGACAATGTCCGCTATACCTCCACGAAGGGCCTTACCCTGAAGACGAACGATGCCGATGGCGTATTCTGGACCAATGACAACTACATCAAAGCCGCTGGTGATTTGACGATTGATGTGGGTGCGTTCGATGGCGCTTTGAAATTCGAGTCCACGACCGGTAACGTGTCTATCACTGCCCGCTCCGATGAAACAGTTGAAATCTATAACGTCAACGCCGCAGGTGGCGTCGTCATCGACGCTTCCAACGTGGCTTTCACGAATGCCAACGCCGACATCGTCAACACGACCGTCACCAATGCTGAAACAATTGACATCAACGCAAAAGATATCAACAACGCAACCTTCAATGCCGAAACAATCGACATCAACGCGCAAGATATCACTGGCATGACCATCTTCAACGCCGCCGAAGTCAACATCACCGCTAATTCCGCCAACATCACGATTGACGGCGACGCCAACCATCCATTCGATGGCGCGACCGACATCAACGTCGGCGAACTTGAAGGCGGCCTTACGGTTACGAAACAGAACGCCGGCGCTCTCAGCATCAACTCCGAAAGCGACCTGCTTCTGAACGGCGTCACGACCGCCGGCGATTTGACCGCCGTTGCTGGCAATATCATGGTTGACTCCGCCAGCATCCAGGCCGGCTCCGTCGATTTCACCGCAGACGCGATCAATCTTTCCTACGCCGCCGTCACCGCCAATCAGGGCAACGTGGAATTCACCGCTCCGGAAATCAACTTCGAAGGCGACAATGCTGTCACCGCCCGTCAGGACGCCATCTTCAATGGCGTGATCTCCGGTGACGATTTGACCATCAAGGCCGATGGCAAAGGCATCGCTTTCAATGATTCCGTCGAACTCAACAATTTGACCGCTACCGCCGCCAACGTGGCCGTTACTTCCGAACTCATCGCCAACAACACGCTCGATCTGAGCGGCGTCAACCAGATTGTCCTCAACGGCGAAGACATCACCTTGGCCGGCGAAACTCTATACCTTAATAATATAGCGAATGGTACTTATTGGTATCCGGGCGAAAATGAAGAACCGCTTGAAGCGACTTTCGCTGCCGATCTGACGATTTTCGGCGGAAACGCCATCCTCAACGGCAACATCCTCGCCCAGAATGTCTATATTGACAGCAACGTCACGCTGACCAACGACGTCTCCATCCTCGCCGAATCCGGCGAAGGCAATGACAAAGTCTATGGCGCCGTCCAGATCGGCAGATATGGAACCAACGAAGAAGTGGCGCCCACCTACGTTCTCGGAAGCCATGATTTGACGATTCGTGGTAGCGATGTGTTGCTCCAAGGCCTCGTCGAGGTCAATGGCCTGAACATCACCGCCAAGGGCGAAGACGGCATCTCTTTCTACGGCTCCACCATCTTTGCGAAAGATAACATCATCATGAACGCCGAAAACGGCGATATCAACATCATGAACGACGTCATCGACGGTAACGAACTGACCGCCGGCAACAACATCGTCCTGAACGGCCAGGACGTTTACATCGAAGGCGGCCTCCTGGCCGGCAACGAATTCAATGTCACCGCCGCTGAAAACGTTGAAATCCATGCCTCCACGCTCGACAATGGTACCATCACCGTGGCGGATGGCCAAGTCGTTCTCGCTGGCAAGGCCGGAAGCGCCGAAGGCCAGGACGAACCTATCGGTACGACAGTCGGTCAGGAATCCGGCAAAATCGCCATCGGCCAGAACGGCAATGTCCTCATCAATGCCGATATCGTTGAAATCACCGACGGTACGGACGTCGCCCTCTCCTTCGGTAAGGACACCGAGGCGACCATCGAAGCCGAAAACATCGCCATCAACGGCGCCAAGAACCTTACGCTTACCACGACCGCTGAATCCACGCTGTCCGCCGCCAATGTGACGGGTGGTTTGGATGTCACGGCTGACGAAGCCCTCGCTCTTGACGGCATCGCCGTCAACGGTGCCTTCTCCGTCACGTCCGATGTCGATGTCTCCGCGGCGGGTGCGGTCGTCAAGGCCGGTTCCGTCAACATCGAAGCCGCCAACATCGATCTGACTGGCGCACTCGTCTCCGCCAATGCGGGCGATGTCGAATTCACGGCTGATACCGTCACCATCGATGAAGATGCCAACGTCACCGCTACCGGAACGGCCCTCTTCAACGCCGTCGTCGAAGGTGCCGGCGCTCTCGACATCACAGCCTCCACCATCGGCTTCGCTGACACGGTCACGCTCGGTTCTCTGAAGGCCACGGCGAACAGTGTGTGGCTCGGCGATGACGTCACCGCTACTGGCGATGTGAACTTCGGCGGCGTCAATACCGTTTACCTTAATAAAGAAATTGCAGATGGGACAACCGACGGAGCGGACGTGACGATCACTGGCGACAGAATCATCGTCAATGACGTCCGCGCCGCGAACGACGGCACTTCCGTCACCTTGGCGGGCAACAACTACCTGTATGGTGACATCCTCGCCCTGAATATCACGCTGGACGGCAACGTCACCCTCATGAAAGACGTCGCCATCATCGCCGAAAACGGCGAAGGTGAAGACAAAGTCTATGGCGAAGTGAATATCGGTAGATATGGAGAGAATCCGGAAGACCGTACCGTCATGATCGGCAGCCATGACCTGACGATCAAAGGCGGCGACGTCAACGTCAATGGCCTCGTCGAAGTCAAGAACCTCGACGTGAAGGCCGAAGGCGATGTTAACTACAACGGTTCCACGATGACCATCCTGAAAGACCTGACCGTCACCGCCGCCGGCGACGTCGAGTTCAATAACGAATCCGGCTCTGGCAATGCCATCACCGCCTATGGCGACATCAACGTTAAAGGCAATATCGTCGCCTTCGCAGGCGATGTGAACGCGGGCAAAGACCTGACCATCTTCTCATACGACGATCTCGCCCTCCAGTCCGAATTCACCGCGGGCCGCGACATCTCCATGACCGGCGCGTCCATCACGAACGGCCCCGCCGTCCTGACGGCTGGCAACGACATCACCCTCAACGCCACCACCGGCGACATCGACTTCACGGATGAAGGCAGCGCCATCACGGCTGGTTCCAACCGCTACTTCTTGACCGCCGCCGAGAACATCAACATCAACAACGCCATCCAGACGAAGATCGTTGATTCCAAGTTCCAGGCCGGTGGTGACGTCAACCTGACGACCAGCAAAGCGATCTTCTCCTCCGTCATTTCTGGAAACGACGTGGATGTCGTTGTGAATATTAGTTATATCGACGGACTGTTGGTTGACTCCTTTGGCAATGTCGATATCACGGCTGATAACGGCATCACGGATGTAAAGATCTACGCCGATGACAACGTGACAGTTGAATCCAAAAGTTCCGACATCTGGGACCTCACAATCAAGACTATCGATGATGCCACCATCACGGCCGGAGGCGGAATACGGAACATCAACGTGAACGCCGGTGATATCGATGTGTCGGCCTACTACGGCAATATCACGGCCAGCACCCTGACGGCGCGTAACTCCGTCAAGGTCGTCAGCACGAAAGGCGAGCTCGACGGTTTGACCGTCGTCGCCAAGGGCGAACGACTCCTGGATACCAATACGGCCATCGAAGCGGAAGGCACGTGGATCGTCGGCGGCGAATACATCGCCGAAAACGGTGACATCAAGCTGACCGCCACGGAAGGCTCCATCAAGGACGCCACCGCGATCGCCAAGAACGGCAACGTCGAACTGGATGTTGACGGCGAGTATGAACTGGATGGCCTGACCATCACCGCAGTCGGCGACCTCCCCATCACTGCCTACGGCTTCACGGGCGGCGTCTATGTCAGTGAACAGGGCAACGTCACGCTGACCGCCACCGGCGAAGACATCTCCGGCGTCTATGCGAAAGCCAAGGAAGGTAAAGTCACCCTCTTGGGCGCTGATGGTAAAAACATCATCGGCTCGACCGCCGATGCCGCAACAACTGCCCGAATTACCTCCTACGTTGACGTGATCGATTCCACGGCCGTCGGCGCTGATGCCGATATCGTCGCGTTTAACAGTATCACAGGATCCACCGCCACCGCTCTTGCGGGAAATGCATCTCTCGCTACCAGCGAAAGATACGGCAAAATCATCGGCTCCACCGCCACCGCCTTAGTCGGTGACGATGAATACACCGGTAACGTCTATTTGGGAGCCGCATCCATCATCGACACAACAGCTGTTGCCCAGACTGCAGTCGAAATCGATGCTCGCGCGGAATCCGAAGTGGTCTCCATCACGACCGTCGCTCCGTTGGTTCGCACGATGCACTTCGATGGAGTGAATCCGAAAGCCGATATCGTCATCATCGATCAAAACTCCGGTGAAACGCAGTTCGACATCAAGACGACTGGTGATGTCACGCTGTCCTCCGTCAGCGACATGACGGGTGCTGTCCAAGCCAACAAGCTCGTCATCAACGGCGCCCAAAACGTCGCGTTCGATGAAATCACCAACATAGAAGGTGATGATGATTTCACCGCCGTCAACGAATTGTCCGTCAACAACGTGACCGGCCAGGCAGACATCACGAACACAGGAGCTCTCACCCTCAGCGACTCCACCGTCGGTGGCAATCTGTCCATCATGACGGACGACGACCTCACGGTCACTGGCATCATCCAGGCGGCTGACATCAATCTGGCCTCTGACACGGCCGTCGCCCTCGAAAGCGCGGCTCTCTCCGCCACCGCCAATAACGTCGAAATCACCGCCGGTGAAACTATCACCGTCACCGATGAAAACACCATCAACGCCACTGGTAAGGCCATCATCAGCGCCGACGTCGAAGGCGAAGGCGCCCTGACGGCCACTGCCAACGAACTGTGGCTTGCCGGCGATGTCAACATCGACGGCGCCCTTGATTTCAGCGGCGTCAATACCACGTTCATCGACAAGACTGGCGATGCGGCCATCGCCGCCAGCAGCATCTTCGTCAACGACGTCCGCGCCGCAAATGACGAAACCTCCCTCACCTTGACGGGCGACAACTACCTCTACGGCGATATCCGCGCCTTGAACATCACGCTCGACGGCGACACCGTCCTCATGAACGATGTCTCCCTCCTCGCTGGTGACAGCACCACCGATAGGGGCAACGTCGTCATTGGCAATGAAGACGGCTCCAACTACACGATCGGCAGCCATGACTTGACGATTGTTGCCAACGACGTCAACGTCAACGGCCTCCTTGAAGTTGAAAATCTCAACGTTCAGGCCGAAGGCGGCTTTACCTTCGCCGGTTCCACGATGACTGCCCAGAAAGACATGGTCATCAACGCCGCTGGCGAAGTGATGATCCAGAACGCCGTCGATGCCGGCAATGAAATCACCGCTGGCGACGCGCTTATTATTAATGGTAATAACGTCACGGTTCTCGGCGGCCTCAAGGCCGTCAACGGCTTCAACGTCGCCGCCGTTGAAAACGCCGAAATCCATGCCGATACGTTGGACAATGGTATCATCACCGCCAATCAGATCACGTTGGCCCCGAAAGTCGGTGCCGCCAACGACGGACAGCAGGGCGACGACGGCACTGCCGGCACGGTCAATCCGCAGCCCGATAACAACAATCAAACCGCCGACGAGGGTACGATTTCCGTCGGTCAGGCCTTCGACGTTATCGTCAACGCCCCGGCCGTCATCGTCGAAAAAGGCGCGGACGTCGCCCTGAAGGATATCTACGGTGATACGGAAATGACCATCGAAGCCGACGGCAATGTCGCCCTCAGCTCCACTGGTGACATCTATGGTTCCGTCGAAGCCGCCAAGTTGGCCATCGACGGCGCGAACAACGCCACGTTCGACACGAAGGTCGCGGCAATCGCCGTCAACAACGTGATCGGCGCCGCCGCTTTCACGAATGAAACCGGCGAAGCCCTCACTATTGAAAACTCCGCTCTCTTGGGCGACCTCTCCGTCATGGCCGACGCCGACATCATCATCGCCGACGCCGTCATCCAGGCGAAGGACGTCGAGCTGTCCGCGGACCTCAACCTGAACCTCGAGAACGCCGCCGTCATCGCGGCGAACAACTTCACCGCCACCGCGACCGACATCACGGTCGCCGGCGACACCGCGATCACGGCCGGCCAGACCGCCGACTTCGAAGCCGCCGTCAGCGGCGACGGCGACCTCTCCGTC
>JAFZAB010000015.1 GCA_017548425.1 Victivallales bacterium | reverse complement strand
CTTTCTGGCGATTTCAGGGCTTCCCGTGAAATGATGGCAGATGCCATGGAGTTCCGTGATGCGAAGCTCTTTGAGAACTTCAAAGAAGTCCGACCACGTCCTGCGGTTGTGAAGTGAAACAAAACGATGATGCTTTTGGGCGACAAGCAATTGCGCGGCAAGGATTTCCTTCTGCTTCGGCAATTCATCTCGTGACGTCCATGCATCCAGTCCGATTTCGCCGATGGAGGCCGATGGCGTGTCCAACAGGGCTTGTTCAAGCCGTGCAGGACAGTCATCCGTCCATTCGTCGATGAAGAACGGATGGAGGCCGATGGCGGGATGGATGTCCGGCTGTTCGCCGAGTTTTGCAATAGCCTCCCATTCAGAGAGATGCGCTGCGTTGGCGAGAATGCCTTTGATGCCGTGCGCACGACAGTCCTGCAGGATTGCCGGAAGGAAATCCTGTAAGCGGCTGTCCGCCAGATGGGCATGTGCGTCGTAGAGAGGAAGCAAGGTTAGTGGTTAGTGGCTAGTGGTTAGTGGTTAGTGGCTAGTGGCTAGTGGCTAGTGGCTAGTGGCTAGTGGCTAGTGGCTAGTGGCTAGTGGCTAGTGGCTAGTGGTCAGTGGTTAGTGGCTAGTGGCTAGATTTCTAGAATTCTAGAAGTCTAGAAGACTAGAAACAAACTATGAAAGCAAGTCATGGAAATCGGAGAGGGTGATGATGTCGATGCGGCTAAGAGATTTAGCCTCATGGAGTTCGGAAGGCGTGCCATAGCCCCAGTCGGCGTAGTGGAGGTTGACGCGTTTCAGAGACGGAATGGCGGCGACGCGTTGGAGCGTCTTGAGGCGGTCTTCAACGAAATGGATATTTTTCTTGTTGGCGCGAACAAATTCCGCAAGTGTCTCTTCCTTAGGCGTTTTACGGTCCAATCCGATAATGTCCTCCGCTGGGAAATCGACATTGAAATGTGTAAGCCATGCTTTGGCAAAACGTTCTTGCTTGGTTGTGAGAATCAAGACGCGATGTTTCAACAAAGCTTCTCTAAGTGATTCAATCGTGCCAGGATATGGATTTTGCGGTGCAAGCCATGATTCCAAATCCTTTTGAATCCATGAGTCGCGGACAGCGCCGAATTCATGGACCAATTTCTCCTTGGTCAGCTTGAAATCCTCCATCATGACGGCGAATTTTTCCGTTAGAGAATATTGGAACGATGTTTCGGCCTCGCCATCGACGAGCATGCGGATCATGAAAATGGACTGGTAACCAGTCTCCAGATAAGGGCGGATTCGGCGGAACTTTTCCACAATATCCTGCGGC
Organism: Victivallales bacterium; assembly: GCA_017548425.1. Lineage (GTDB taxonomy): Bacteria > Verrucomicrobiota > Lentisphaeria > Oligosphaerales > Oligosphaeraceae > UBA1407. The sequence continues at coordinate 11,029 of JAFZAB010000015.1, read as the reverse complement.
GGAAGTGGTTCCGTGACTTTATCTGGCCAAATCCCTTTCGCGGCCTTCCAACCGGAAATGGCTGTTTCGGCGGCGGAATCGCAGATGACGCCGTCGAAATCGAGGGCGAGAAGACGTTTCTGTCCGGACGGAAATTTTGGTGACGCGGACGGGGCAGGCTGGACAACGGGCGGCGGCGGTTCGATAACATCGTTGCCTTCTTGGCTCAGCAGATGCTGCAGCGCGGCGGCGGCCGCGTTTTTCTCCGATTCCTTCTTGGAATGGGCGGATCCGCGGCCGATTTCGACGCCGTTCAGAATGGCGACGGATACGAACGTCGGATTATGCACAGGGCCGGAGGATTCGGCCAATTCATAATGGATATTCGTGTGCAGTTTTTCCTGACAGTAGTTTTGGAGCTTGCCCTTCGGATCGTTGTTGATGGATGACTGGATGTCGTTGAGAACTTTGCCTAGATCAGGGAAGAGCGGCAGGCAGATCCGGCGTGCCTCTTCGAGACCGCCGTCGAGATAAACGGCTCCGAGAAATGCCTCGAAGAGGTCGCCGAGCGTCGAAGGCTTGGAACGGCCGCCTGCGGCCGCTTCGCCTTTGCCGAGCAGCAGGGCGAGATCCAGTTGGAGCTTGCGGGTGTAGGAGACATTGGCGGCCTCGTCCGTGATATTGGAGCGGATTTTCGTCAGGAGCCCTTCATGCAAATCCTTGAACGTCTTGAAGATATGATCGGAGGCGATGATTTGCAGGACGGCGTCTCCGAGAAATTCGAGCCGTTGGTTGTGCGGCGTCGGCTCCTTCTGCTCGGAGGCGTATGACGGATGGGTGAAGGCCTCCATGAGCAGGGCGGTGTTTTGAAAATGATATCCCGCATTCTCTTGAATTTGTTCAAGAAGTTGCGGAGTTTCATTGGGCGTTACATTGAATTTTTTCATAAATGGATTAAATTAAATCTTTTTCGTATTGGCTTTCTCTCCAGGGCCTAGCGGCGGAGCGGAGGCTTTGGATGATATAAATCATTGATTTTTGGAGGTTTGACTCATGTACGAGGCGTCAGATTTACGCAAGGGTTTGAAAATCGAAATGGATGGCGACCCTTACATTGTCACGGAATTCGATTTTTGCAAGCCGGGAAAGGGACAGGCTCTATATCGTTGCAAGCTGAAAAACATGATTTCCGGCGGCACGACCGACCGTACGTTCCGTTCAGTTGACAAAATCGGCAAGCCCGATTTGTCCGAAAAGGATTTGATCTACATGTACGAAGAAGGCGATTTCTACGTCTTCCAGGATCAGGAGACGTTCGAAGACGTCCGCATTCCGGAATCGGTCATCGGCCAGAACAAATACTTCCTTGACGACAACATGGAATGCACGGTTCTTTTCTTCCGCGACAAGGCGATTGAAATCACATTGCCGTTCTTCGTCGAGAAGAAGATCACGGAGACGGAGCCCGGTGCGCGCGGCGACACGGCCACGAACGTGACCAAGCCCGCCAAGATCGAAAACGGCTACGAAATCGCCGTTCCGCTGTTTGTGAACGAAGGCGACATCATCCGCATCGACACCCGCACAGGCGAATATGCGGACCGCGTCAGCAAAGGCTGAACACTACCCATCGTAAAACACGGATTTTGGCAAGGCGATTTGTTGAAAAATCGACAATCCATGCTATATTTAGTGTTTTACGAAAAACATATTCAATTGAGTATTCATTCATAGTGTAAGAGGAAACAACAATGGCACATAAGAAGGGACAATCCTCCAGCCGTAACGGTCGTGACAGCAATCCGAAATATCGTGGCGTGAAGGCCTATGGCGGCGAAACCGTCACCGCCGGCAGCATCATCGTCCGTCAGTGCGGCACCGTTTTCCATCCCGGCAAGAACGTCGGTTTGGGCCGTGACTTCACGTTGTTCGCGCTTTGCGACGGTGTCGTCGAATTCGTGAAAGCGAAGAAGAAGAGCGTCAACATCATTCCGCTTCCGCAGGAAGCCGCTCCGGCAGAAGCCTAAGAGCCAAAAGCTTAAAGCTTAAAGCTTAAAGCAAAGGCAGAGACAAAATGAAACAAGGCGCGGGAATTTCAAATTCCCGCGCCTTGTTTGTGTTATGGGGAGCTAGGCGGCTAGGTTTCCAGAAGCCTAGAATACTAGATTCCTAGAAGCCTAGAGCCTTTGAAATCAGCGGTTTGCGCGCATCTTCCGGCGCTTTTCAATGACTTCTTCCGCGACCTTGGCAGGAACTGGCTCGTAGAATTCGAACTGCATGTTGAAGCCTGCACGGCCCTGCGTCATGTTGCGCAGTTCGGACGTGTAGCCGAACAGATTCGCAAGCGGGCAGAGCGCCTTGATGATCTGTGTCTTGTCAGAGACGGAATCAATGCCGAGAACGCGGCCGCGACGGCTGCTGAGGTTGCCTGTGACCGTTCCAGCATATTCGACAGGCGTCGTGATGGAGAGCCGCATGATCGGTTCGAGCAACTGCGGGGCGCCTTTCATGAAGGCCGCCTTGAAGCCCATGAGCGCGCAGGTGCGGAAAGCCATTTCGGATGAATCGACTTCGTGATAGGAGCCATCGGTAAGCGTGACTTTGAGATCGACGACCGGGAAGCCGGCCTTCGGTCCCGCCAGAAGAGCGTCGTCGATGCCTTTCTGGATGGCGGGGATGTATTCCTTCGGAATGTCGCCGCCTTTGACTTCATCAACGAATTCGTAGCCTTTTCCGGGCTCCTGTGGTTCGAGCGTGAAGATGACATGGGCGTACTGTCCATGGCCGCCCGTCTGTTTCTTGAAACGTTCCTCATGCTCGACGGTCTTCGTAATCGTTTCGCGATAAGACACTTCGGGAGCGCCCGTATCGACTTCGACCTTGAATTCGCGGCGGAGGCGATCGACGATGATGTCGAGATGGAGTTCGCCCATGCCGGAGATGACGGTATCATTCGTTTCCGGATCGACGCGAACCGTGAACGTGGGATCTTCTTCAGCCAGTTTGATGAGCGCGGCCATCAGTTTGTCGCGATCCGCACGGCTCTTCGGGGAGACGGCGATGGAGATGACAGGCGCAGGGAACTCGATGGATTCCAACGTGATCGGATCTTCCTGCGAACAGAGCGTGTCGCCCGTCACCGTGTCGTTGAGACCGACGACGGCGCCGATTTCGCCCGCTTCCAATGTATCGATGATCTCCTGGTGGTTGGCATGCATGCGGAAAAGACGTCCGACACGCTGCTGTTTGCCTTTAGAAGAATTATAAAGGTATGATCCGGACTGAATGCTGCCGGAATAGACACGGACGTAGATGAGCTTGCCGATGTTCTTGTCCGCCACGACTTTGAAGGCGAGGGCGGAAAGGCGCGGGTCTTCGCTCGTGCGTTCTTCCTGCGAGCCGTCTGGCTTCGTGCCGACGATTGGCGGGATGTCCAGCGGGGAGGGGAGGTAATCGACGACGGCGTCCAACAGTCGCTGGATGCCTTTGTTACGGAAGGCGGAGCCGCAGAGGACGGGGCAGATGGACTGAGCATGCGTCGCCTTGCGGATGGCTTCGATGATTTCGATATCGTCGATAGGCTCTTCCGCGCAGTATTTTTCCAACAGTTCTTCATCTTCGGCGGCGACGCTTTCGATGAGCGCCTTGCGATACGGCGTGGCGTATTCGAGCAGTTCAGGCGAGAGCGGGCGGTCTTCCGGATAGGTGCCTTTGGGGCTTTCGATATAGACGACCTGGCACATCTTCACGAGGTCGATAATCCCTTTGAATTCAGGGCCTTGGTCAACAGGAATGGCCAGCGGGACGGCGTTGGCGCCCAGAATCGTGCGGATCTGGTTGACGACGCTGAAGAAGTCCGCTCCGACGCGGTCCATTTTGTTGACGAACGCGATGCGCGGAACGTGATATTTCTCCGCCTGCCGCCAGACGGTTTCCGACTGCGGTTCGACGCCGCCGACGGCGCAGAAGAGGCCGATGGCGCCGTCCAGAATACGCAGGGAGCGTTCGACTTCAACCGTGAAATCGACGTGTCCGGGAGTGTCTATGATGTTGATTTGGTGGTCTCTCCAGATACAGGTGGTGGCGGCGCTGGTGATCGTGATGCCGCGCTCCTGTTCCTGCACCATGAAGTCCATGGTCGCCTTGCCGTCATGAGTTTCGCCCATCTTGTGGTTGCGGCCTGTATAGAAAAGGACGCGTTCCGTGCAGGTGGTCTTGCCTGCGTCGATATGCGCCATGATACCGATGTTGCGGACTTTTTCGAGTGGATACTGACGTGACATGGAGGTTCCCCCTAGAGACAAAAAACGTGTCCTTTGGATTTTCTCGTCTCTTGAACTTTCCAAAGGACACTAGCTGACAGAATATGACAAGAATAGACAATAATATGCCACGAAAACCTGAAAAAACAAGAAAATTCAGTAAAAATATGACTATTTTCGGAAAAATGGAACAGATGAATGAAAATGAGAGAAGGAAGGAGGGACTGTCCAAATAGATATTCGGATAGAAGCATTTTTTGCATGGAGGCGCTTGACGGTTTCCTGTTCAGATATTAAATTAACATTTTATTAATTTTGTGCCGATATGGTATCGTTCAAATTAACAAAAAAGGAAAGACACATGAAAAAGAACCGTCACTTCACTCTAATTGAATTGCTGGTCGTCATCGCGATCATCGCGATTTTGGCCGCCATGCTGCTGCCCGCCTTGGCGAAGGCCCGTGAAAAGGCACGCGCCGTCTCCTGCACGTCCAACGTCAAGCAGATCCTGCTTGGTTTTGAACAGTATCTGAACGACTACAACGACACCTTCTTCACGCAGGGCTCCCTCAACGGCGTGTATGTCGGCCTCAACCCGCAGAAATACTATGAGAGCGACATCGTCGAGCCCGAGCAGTACGGCAATTTCCAGGTCTTCATCGCCCCGTACGTCGGCGACAAGAAGACGTTCTTCTGCCCCGCCGCCTCCAACTGGACGACGCCATGGCAGAAATTCGCCTACGACTACGACATGTCCACCTCCCTCCATACGAAGCTTCGCGCCACGGTTCCCGGCACGGGCGTCTTCCCGAAGAGCGTTTCGGAATGCGGCATTTTCATCGACGGTTACTATGAATGGCTGCAGGCCAACCAGCCCGGCCGTATGGAATTCCGCCACAATAACATGGCCAACATCGGCTACATGGACGGCCATGCTGGCGCGATGACGAGCAGCGCCATGCGTCCCACCAATGGTCCGAACCTGTTCGGCTTCAACTGGGACAGCGGCGTCACCGTTAAATTCCGCAACGAATAATCGTTTGAGCGATATGATATGAAAAAAGGCGCGGCCTGTGAAAATGGGCAGCGCCTTTTGCATTTTGTTGCGGTGAAGGTATTTTGTTTTATCGACAAGATGATTGAAGCGAAAAAAGAGGAAGGTGACAAAAAATGTCAGGTGGTGTACAAAAAATGTCAGGCTGTAATGTCTTGACATGACTTGCGCAGGCCGATTTCCTACTGGCATGGCTTTTGCTTAGGAGAAACAATCCGCTGAAACGCGGGATGGCCGTTGCGAATACGGCGTTAAATTGTTTCTCAAGACAAAAGGAGATGCAGATATGAATATTAAAACTGTCTTCAATAGATGTGCGCGGATTGCTGTTGCCACAATGGCGCTTTGCTGCCTGAACGGTTGCGCACCAGTTCTTTTAGCAGTCTATTGCCTGCCATACAATACCTATCAGCGATTGCACGAGAAGAAGGTTGATTTCAACGGACGGCTGATTGACCAGAATGGACAGCCTGTGGCGCAGGCAAAAGTGCAATATTGTATTGAGGGATATGGATTGGCGAAACCTGCTCCCAGACGCAAATTTGGCGAAGTGGTCAGCAACGACGACGGATATTTTGATATTCATGGGGGGAGAGGATGTGAATTGTTTATTGACAAGATGGAAAAAAGAGGATATGAATTTAGAAGGGGGGAGCAAAAAACTTCCTTTGCAGGTGTAAACATCCATTTAGGCGAACATGAGGTTGCCAAGGAGCTGGTTGTCTTCCATCTGCGTAAAAAGCATGCAGAGGCTGTTGTCCTGCTGAAATCACGCGCATCCATCCTGCTGTCCACTCCGAAAAATATAAGCTGGTTCGGATGGGACATCGCCTCGTGCTGTGAATGGACCGCGCCAGCCACCCCCGATCCCGGTTATTTCCGGGACTACGAAGTCACGGGGGAGCACGACGCGGAAAAGAAGGAATGGACTCTGACGATCAGGATGAACGGCGAGCAAGCGGGCGTCCTGGTGTCCGACAAGCTACTCTACGAGGCCCCTGCTGATGGCTACGCGAAGGAAGTCACCTTGACTTTAAAATATTCGGACAAGCCGCCGCTGAAGCATCTCTACCTGCGGCTTCGTGACTGTGGGATGTACGCTCGGCTCGACGTGGAACACGGATATGTATCGGAGAACGGGGTGTTTTTTTCCTGCAATGTCCTTGTCAATCCCTACGGAAGCAGAAGTCTGGAGCCGTTGTTTTCCACCAAGCAGGAAGGAAGCAGCGCATTGTTCGTGCAATGCAGGAACGAGGCCGACCGCGCCATGGAACAGCAGCGCCTCGCCCCACGTCCGCCGTTCGAGCAGTGGATAGAGGAGGGGAAGGCGCTTTACTGATGGTCTGAAAATGATGCAACGCCTCCGTCGAAAGAGACGGAGGCGTTGATGAAGACAATACCGTGCAATGACGATGATTATTCGCCGGTGATTTTGGAGACGATGTCCTGGAAGGCGATGGCGGTGGCGGTTTTGCCGCGGAAATGGACGAAAGGTGTGCCCGCGTCGGAGCAATCACCGATGTCTGGATCGATTGGAATCTTGCCAAGGAAGTTCAGATTCATCTGTTCCGCGAGTTTCTCGCCGCCGCCCTGCTTGAAGGTGTAGGTGATTTCGCCGCAGTGCGGGCAGGCGAATCCGCTCATGTTCTCGATGACGCCCAAAATGGAAAGATTCAACTGGCGGCAGAAATTGACGGAACGTCGGACGTCCGACGCGGCGACTTCCTGCGGCGTCGTGACGATGACGGCTTCCGCGTCTGGAATCATCTGGCAGACGCCGAGCGGTTCGTCGCCTGTTCCGGGCGGGCAGTCAATGACGAGATAGTCGAGTTCGCCCCATTCGACGTCGGCGATGAACTGCTGGATGGCGCCTTGCTTCATCGGGCCGCGCCAGATGACGGGATCGTCGTTGCCGTGGAGGAAGAACGCAACGGAAATGACAGAGATGCCTGCCGCGTGGACGGGAATGATTTTGTCGTTCTCTGTTTCTGGCACGGCGTTTTGAAGCTTCAGCATGGTGGGAACGGACGGGCCGTGCAGATCGACGTCGAGCAGGCCGACCTTGTGGCCTTCCATGGCGAGGCTGATGGCGAGATTGACGGCGCATGTGCTTTTGCCGACGCCGCCTTTGCCGGAGAGCACGACGATTTTATGCTTGATTTTGGCGAGCTGTTCGGAGATGGCTTTCGTGGTGGCGTCCTGCCCGCAGGATCCGTTTTTCTTGGATGCGCAGGTGGAACAGTTGTGTGTGCATTCGGACATGATAATTCCTTGACAATTAACAATTAACAATTTATAATTTACTCTGTAGTAATGCTTATGTCTTCTTTCAGAAAATCGACGATTCGCGGGATGGCGTCGTTGTCCTCTTCCAGAATGAAATGGCCGCATTCCGGATAGGTCTGGACGACGGCTTCCGGAAAGTATTTCTTCCAACGTTTGAGGAAGCGGTTCGGGAAGCAGAAATCCTGTTCGCCCCAGCAGATGAGCATCGGTTTTTCACGGAGGAGCGGAAGATGCTCCTTTATGAAGCGGAAATCGTTATAGCTTGGATGGGAAGGCTTTGTGGGAATATCCTGCGGAAAACGCTGAATGGCGATGCGCGATTCGAACGTATTGTAGGGGGCGCGGAAACCATCGATGGCGTCCTGCGACAACGGCTTGACGGTGCAGGATTTAAGGGCCTTCTTCAATAAAAGATTCCATGAACGGACGAGCAACGAGCCGATGAACGGCATCCGCGTCAGATAAATGGAATGTGGAAAATGGCTGGTCATCCAGACGACGGAATTCATGACGACGATCTTGCGGATTTTGTCTGGATGACGGACGGCGTAGAGGAAACCGATGGGGGCACCCCAGTCATGCACAACCAAATCGAACTGAGGCAGTTGGAGCACATCGTCCAGAAGCGCCTCCAGATTGCTGACATGCTTTGCGAGACGGTAGTCCCAATCCTGCGGCTTGTCGGAATAGCCGCAACCGACGTGGTCCGGAGCGATGGCGCGGATATGCTGTTCCTGCACGGCGCGGATGAGATTGCGGTACATGAACGACCACGTCGGATTGCCGTGGAGCATGACGGTCGGAAAGCCCGAACCGACGTCGAGATAGTGCATCCGCTGGTTGAAGGGCGTCCTGAACCAATGCGGGTCAAAATTGTATTCTTTTTTCCACATTTATCGTTAGAAATTATCGAGGAAGGCACCGCTGTAAAGTCCTGAGTAGAAGGAGATGACGCGGTATCCGATGTAAAGCGCGAGGGGGATGAAAGCGAGAACCGGCGTGGCGGCGGCGAGCCGTGTGAGAAGCGTCTTGGACTCCTGTTGGGCGAGGCTGGAGAGCCGCAGGGCGTAGTCCGCCAACGAACCGGAGGCTTCGCCCGTGGCGATCATGCTGGGGGCGGGGGAGGCTTCGTCACGGCTGGACATGACCTGCTGGAAGCTGTTCGTGAATGTTTCACCGTTTTTTTCGATGATGTCCGCCATCTTATGGAACTTCTTGCGTGTGTTCCCGTAACGGCATGCGTCCGCGGACAGGCGGACGGTGGCGACGGCGCCTAAACCACCTTGCAGGCAGAGTCCAAACGACTGGAAGAAGACGGCGTTCTCCTGCTTGTGGCGAAGACTACCGATGATCGGAATGGCGTCCATGATGGCGCAGTAAAGGCCGCTTTTATTCAGGATTGGCGAAAGACGTTTGTAGATCCAGATGAGGACGAACGGCGCGATCCACCAGAGGATGACACGCGTGGCGGCCATTGGCAACGGCATCTTGCCCATGAAGATATCGACGACGGCGAGAATCGGCGCCGCCAGAAAGTAGGTCGCGGCGGGATGGACGAGGCCGGAGATGATCTGCATCTTGATGGAATGGCGCGTTTCAAACCAATCCGCCAAGGCGGCGAAATTGGTTTCAAGCGTTCCGGACGCGACGCCGACGGCGACGAGACTGATTTCGAACGGCGTGAAGACGTTGGGCTGCTGCCGCATGGCTTCTTCCAGCGGCATGCCGCTTTCGACGGCCTGCCGTAATCGCGCGACGGCTTTCTTCAATTTCCGCGGCGGAGGCTGTGCCAAAATGCGCAGCATGGGAAGGCCTGCCTTGGCGAGGCTTTGCATCATGCGATAGAATTGTGCCTTGGCTTTGTTCATGCGGCGGATTCAGACATCGGTCAGCAAATCGTTGATATACAAGAGGTTCATGAAACGGCAGTCGAGCGTGTGGCCGGCCTTGAATGAGACGACGCGGCCGCAGAGGCGGCCTGCGTCCAGCAACGACAGCGCGGCGATAAAATCAAGGCAGGCCCGATGCCAGACGGCCTCCAAAACTTTTCCATTATGGATGAGTTCGGGACGCGGCGTTGTGACGTATTTCGTCTTGCCGGCCACCAAAATGTTCTGTTTTGTGTAGCCGAGATTCCGCGTGTCCGCGAACAGCATGCCGACGGTTTTCGCAAGCAGCATTTCAGAGCGCGAACAGTTGGTCCGCGCATGAGCGCCGTATGCAAATGCTTCTGGCGTAAGGTCGAAGACGATCCGCTGCTTGCCGATGATCGTCGGAAAATCGATGGCCACGTCAACCGTCAATTTCTTGGACGCGTTTTCGTCGGGCAGGAACAGCAGGAAGCTGTCGTGCGGGCCGAGAAAGGCGACAGGTTCTTTGGCGGTGCGAAAGCGGAGCGGGGCGGCGTCTTGCTTGACGATGCCAACTTTCTGGATGGCTTCGACAATCGGCATGGAGCCGACGTCGAACAGCGGCGGATCGCCCGTAGGCGTGGAGACGATGACATTGTCCAGATTCATGCCGAGCCGATGGGCGATGATATGTTCGGACATGCGGAGATAGTTGTGCGGCGAGCCGCTGCGCAGGACGATGTTCCGTTTCGCCGTCCAGACATTTCCTGTGAAGACGTTGACTGGCAGTTGTTCGGGCTGGTCCGTCCGTTTGATCCGCCAGCCTGTGTTCGGCGGGGCGGGTTCGAAACGGAGGGTGGAGGAATTGCCTTTTTTATACGTGGCGGGGCCTGTCACGTCAAACGGCGCGGCAATCGTCGTCTGGCAGACGTCTGGCGACCAGTTGTCGGCGGACACTGTCATATCGACGGGAATGGCGTCAAGTTGATGCCGCCGTGTGTTTAAGGTTGATTCGTCTCCGTTTAAAATATGCATTGGTTTGCAGATTATGATGTGGGAGGGGCACACTCCAGGTGACTGGATTTTTCAATGGGACATCTGCGACAACTGGGACAGCTGGGACAAATAGGACAAAAATGATTGTCGCATTTGTCCCATGAGTTCCAGTTGTCCCAGTTTTTTGGGGGGCCAACGGCGGGACGCCGATGGGACCTCTTTAGCCAACAGCGGGACGCCGATGGCACCTCTTTAGCCAACGGCGGGACGCCGATGGCACCACCTCTTTAGCCAACGGCGGGACGCCGATGGCACCACCTCTTTAGCCAACGGCGGGACGCCGATGGCACCTCTTAGGCCAACGGCGGGACGCCGATGGCACTTCTGTCAAATCAGTCGATGGTGACTTCCTTACCAGCGGCGGCGGAGCGATAGACGCCGTCGATGATCTTCTGGACGGCGAGGCCGGATTCGCCGGGGGCGCGGAGCGGCGTGCCTTCGAGGATGCCGTTGGCGAAGTTCTTCAGTTTCGCGACGAAGAGGGAGTCGCCGCCGGGGTTCGGGAGGTAGCCGGCCTTGGCGTTGATCATCGTACCGGCATG
>JAFZAB010000150.1 GCA_017548425.1 Victivallales bacterium | reverse complement strand
GTTGTGTCAACCAATAAAAAAGAGGTAAAAAATGCGTTCCAAACTCATCGCAGTGCTTAGTTTCTTGTTCGTCTTCAGCCTGATGGCTGAAAATCCAAAGTATGTGTTCCTGTTCATCGGCGACGGCATGTCCTCCCCGCAGCGCTCCATGACAGAAGCGTTTTTGAAGAAAACCAAAGGCGAAAAGCTTCTCATCAACAATTTTCCTGTAAACGCCGCCACGAAGACCAGTTCCGCCAACGCGCTCGTCACGGACTCCGCGGCTTCCGGAACCGCCATCGCTTGCGGTGAAAAAACCAACAACGGCCGTATCGGTATGTCTGCCGACAACACCCGCAAAATCTATTCCAGCGCCTACGAAGCCAAACAGGCCGGCAAGAAGATCGGTATCATCACATCCGTGACAATCAACCACGCCACGCCCGCTTCCTTCTACGGCCATCGCGCCAGCCGTAACGAATACTATGAAATCGGTCTGGATTTGATTGATTCCGGTTACGACTACTTCGCGGGCGGCGCCGTTGCCTCCCCGAACAACGAAAAGTCCCCCGCCTATAAAGGCGACATCTATGAACTCGCCGCCAAGGCCGGTTACAAAGTCGTCAAGACGCGCGAAGACTTCCACGCCCTTTCCCGTGAAAACGACGCCAATAACAAAGTCATCGCCTGCGGTATCGAAGGCCCTGGCTATATGCCCAACTATCTCGACAACCATGACGGCCTCCTCCTGACCGATTTCGTCAAGAAAGGCATTGAACTTCTCGACAACCCGAAAGGCTTCTTCATGATGTGCGAAGGCGGTGCCATCGACGTCAACTGCCACGCCAACGACGCGGCGACCGTTATCTTCGAAACGCTCGCTTTCAACGACGCCGTCAAAGTCGCCTACGAATTCGCCCAACAGCATCCGCAGGAAACGCTTATCGTCATCACTGGCGACCATGAAACGGGTGCTCTGACGCTCGGTTTCGCCAACACGGGTTTCCGCGAAAACATCGACAAACTCGCCCTCCAGAAATGCTCCTTCGGCAAAGTCAAAGACAAACTGAAAGATCTCGGCAAGAACAAGCCGGAACTGGAATTCGATGACATCAAACCCATTCTCACCGATTGCTACAGCTTGAAATTCGACGGCCCCGCCGATGACATCATGACCGTCACCGCAGCTGAAATCGAACAGCTCAAGGCCGCGTTTGAAAAACAGTACAAAGCAGAGAAGAAGAACGGCAACGCCGTTCAGGTCACCGCGCAGAAGATCTTCAACGCGAAGGTCGGTATCGCGTGGCATTCCGGTGGCCACAGCGCCCTGCCCGTCATCACAAGCGCATGGGGCAACGGCTCCGAACGCTTCAACATGGGCGAATTTGAAAACACCTTCATCTCCCATACGCTGAAGGAACTTGTGAAGTAACGTCCTTCATTCCATTGTTTTCAGACCATGCGTGGCATCCCGCGCATGGTCTTTGTTTAACGTAACGACGGCGTTTCGCCGTCGAACGGTGTGCCGTCGGAAGAACAACCAATTCCAATCTATGCATCCAGCCCTTCAATATATAAAGGAAAAGAAAACGGATTTGATCACAATCGTGGTCTTTCTGTTGATTTGTTGGGCGTTGACGTTCATCAACTTGCATCCGAAAAGCGATCCGGAGCCTGGCACGAAGGAACGCGCACGTGTCGTTTCCGTTGACAATTCCGAAATCATGGACATCGGCCTCCTCAAGACAGGCCCGCAAAACCTTGAAATCGAAATTCTTAGCGGCAAACACAAAGGCGAACGATATCCCGCCAACAACCAACTCCGTTCGCAAATGGAATTGGACAAGTTGTTCGAAGTGGGCGACACCATTCTCGTCGGCCTTCTCAACGACGCAGTGCCAGGCGTAACCGTCTTGAATGCACAGGATTACTATCGTATCGGCTGGACTGCCCTCCTCTTCGGTCTGTTCTGCCTGCTGTTGCTTTGCTTCGCAGGGCTGACGGGCCTTAAGGCGTTGGTTTCCTTCGTCTTCAGTTGTCTCGCCGTTTGGAAAATCGTCGTTCCGCTCTGCCTCAACGGCGTTTCGCCAATTCTAGCCACCGTCGTCTGCGTCTTCTTTCTGACGGTTGTCATCATGTTCCTCGTGGCGGGTTGGTCGCGAAAATTCGTCGTCTCCTGCACAGGCTCCATGCTTGGCGTGATTTCAGGTTGCGTTCTTTCCAGTATCTTCACGCATCTGTTTCATGTCAACGGCGCCATCATGCCCTACTCTCAGGCATTGTACTATTCTGGTTACCAGTATCTTAGCTTGCAGAACATCTTCATCGGCGCCATCATTCTCGCGTCTTCGGGAGCCGTCATGGATCTTGGCATGGACGTCGCCGCCGGCATGGAGGAAATCGTCTATCACAAGCCTGATATTTCGCGAAACGAACTGATCCGTTCAGGCATCCGCATTGGCCAAAGCGTCGTCGGAACCATGACGACCACGCTTCTTCTCGCCTATTCAGGCGGTTATCTGACGTTGATGATGACGTTCGCCGCCCAAGGCACAAGCCCTATCGATTTCATCAACAACCCATATGTCGCTTCCGAAGCCGTCAAAACGCTTATCGGAAGCTTCGCTCTTGTTCTCGTCGCGCCATTCACCGCCATCGCAGGCGGAATCATTTATAAGCTCAACGCAAAGCGTTGAACTTATAAGGCTTATGGCTTATGGCTTATGGCTTATGGTTTAACGCAAAACTAATCCAGAACATCCAGAACATCCAGATAAACCAGAACATCCAGAACATCCAGAACATCCAGATAATCCGAACAACCAGTCTCTTCACCACCAAAAAAGGAGCCCCACATGAAAACATTGGCACTCGTCGGCTGCGGCCACATCCACACCCCTAATTTCGTCCAGCGGATGGCCGCCAGACAGGACATCAAAGTCGCAAAAGTTTGGGACCACAATGCGGATCGCGCCAAAGTGACCGCCGACAAGCTCGGCGCCGCCGTCGCGGAATTTCCGAAAGACATCTGGAACGACGCCGCTATCGACGCCGTCGTCATCTGTTCTGAAACCAACCGCCACGAAGAACTCGTCTTGCAGGCCGTCGCCGCCAAGAAGCATCTCTACGTCGAAAAGCCTCTCGGTTATTCAGCCGCAGATGCCTGGAAGATGGCTCATGCCATTGAGAAGGAAGGACTTATCTTCCAGACTGGTTATTTCATGCGCGGCCAGTCCATTCATATGTTCCTCAAGAAACAAGTCGAAGCGGGCGCGTTCGGCAAAATCACCCGCATCCGCCACGTCAATTGCCATTCTGGCTCGCTCGGCGGCTGGTTTGACAAAGAATGGCGTTGGATGGCCGATCCGGCCATCGCGGGTTGCGGTGCTTTCGGCGATCTCGGAACGCACTCCCTCGACATCCTCCTGTGGCTCATCGACCAAGTTCCCGAAGCCGCCACAGCCTCCATCAAAACCGTCACCAACCGTTATCCGGGCTGCGACGAAACAGGCGAAGGCATCATCAGCTTCCCCGACGGCACAATTGCAACCGTAGCCGCTGGTTGGGTTGACATCGATCAGCCTGTCCAACTCACGATTTCCGGAACGGAAGGCCATGCCTGCGTCGTCAATGGACAGCTCTACTTCAACAGTAAACACGTCGCCGGCGCTGACGGCAAGAAGCCGTGGACGGATCTACCTGCGCAGCTTCCGCACGCCTTCGAACTGTATCTCGACGCCGTCGTCGGCAAGAAAGTCCCGCTCGTCTCCGCGAAGGAAGCCGCTCTCCGCTCCGCCGTCATGGAAGCCATGTACAAGAGCGCGAAGTCTGGCGTCTGGACGAAGCCAGAAGTGCTTTGATGATAACGTTTGGTGTGGCGGCGGCGTCCCCGCCGTCGCATAAGGGTGTGGCGGCGGCGTCCACGCCGTCGTTACTTACGCAAAAAGGGCTGTTGCGAATAAACGCAACAGCCCCTTTTCTTTTGATCTTAGACTATGTTCAGTCTTTGATTTCGATGGCTTCGGCCGGGCAAGCTTCCTTGCAGGCGCCGCAGCTCACGCAGTCATCCTTTTTCACGGTGGCGACACCGTCAACGATCTTGATGGCTTCAACGGGGCATTCGCCTTCGCAGGAACCGCAACCAACGCATTTCTCTTTGTCAACTTCAGCAGGCATGGTCTTCCTCACTATTTCTTTTCGTTTACCGCCCGACTGCGGACCGTGCCGCGACACCGTCAGGCAATTCTACAATGTAACGAGTCTATTCGGATAGTCAAACTTTTTTTCAGAACTTTGTTCCGACACGGCCAAGAAACTTGCCTGTACGGGTATCGATGCGGACGATTTCGCCCTGCTCCATGTATTCCGGAACTTGGATTTCAAGGCCTGTCTGCGTCTTGGCGGATTTGCCGCGGTTCGTCGCGCTCTGTCCTTTGATGGCAGGATCGCATTCAACCAATTCCAGTTCAACAACATCCGGCAGACGGATACCGACGATGCGGTCTTCAAGAATCAATGCGCTGATGCCTTCCATGTCTTCCACAAGATAGTATTTGTCGTCGCCGATGATTTCCGCCGCAAGCGGGAACTGTTCGAACGATTCGACGTCCATGAAGACATAGTCGTTGCCTTCCTTATATAAATACTGCACTTCCTGCTGACGGAAGTCCGGTTCGTCATAACTATCTTCGCCTTTGCAGGAGAGATCGGTCTTCATCTGCGTCAGAAGATTGCGGCAGCGGACTTTGTAGATAGTCGCCGCTCCGCGCGCGGACGGCGTGTGTTTTTCCACGGATTCGATGATGTGCGGGGCGCCGTTCACTGTGATCACGCCGCCGCTGGCAAATTGTTTTACTAACATTTTCCTTTCCTTTTCTATAAAATTCTGTCTATCTCAAGCCTCCTGCCTTTGCTTTAAGCTTTCGGCTTTAAGCTTTTAGCTTATCGAAGCTCAACATTGAGCTTCGTTGCCAGTTCCTGCCGGATATTCTCCTGAATCTTATTGACTTCATCGTCCGTCAGCGTCCGCTCGGGATGACGGTACATGATCGTGTAGGCCATACTGCGCTTTCCTTTGCCCAAGACCTTTTCGTCTTCGTAAATATCGAACAAATCGATCTTTTCAACGTTCGGGAGCTTCATGGCCTTCACCGTGTCGATGACCTGCTGGTTCGTCAGACCAGAAGGCGCGACGAAGGAGATATCGCGAGCCGTTCCAGGGAACTGCGGCAGAGGCTGATAGGCGATCGCCGCGCCACGCAGTTGCTTCAACGCGTCAAAATCAATCAATGCCACAAACAACGGATTGCGCATGCGCATGCCTTTCACGAGTTCGTCCGCAACCTGTCCGAAAATGATCACGTTGTTCTTGCGGACATTCCACGCCGCGCATGCACCACGTTTGAACGCAGGATGTTCGGCGGCGGTCCATTCGTATTTCGTCAGACGGCGCATGTCCAGCCAGCTTTCCAGCAGGCCTTTCATGTCGTAGAAGTCCAGCCGTTCGGCCTCTTCCGCGCCATAACGGCCAAGCTGACGATGCCCCGTCAGCAGGATGGCGATCTGCGTCGCTTCGCAGAGCTCTTCGCCTTTCTTCTGGAAAACGCGGCCCGTTTCGAACATGCGCAAATCATGTTCGTTGCGGGAGACGTTGTGGTTGACAACCTGCAGGATGCCCGGAAGCATCGTCGGCCGCATGTAGGCCAAATCCGCGCTGATCGGATTCGAGACTTTCACCAACTGCTCTTCCGTCAAGCCAGAACCCAGAAGGCACTGCTGTTGGGAGAACATCGTGTAGTTCAGAATTTCATCAAGGCCTAGCGAAAGCAGTTGCACACGCGTCTCTTCCATCGGAATGAACTTGTCATCTTTGATGTTTCCAACCAATTTCGCGGCGACGGGAGCTTCCGGAATCTTGTCCAAGCCCTGCATCTGCGCGACTTCTTCCCAAAGGTCGTATTCATGCAACAGGTCGAAACGCCAGCCGGGCGTATGGACGGACACTTTTTCATCGTCGATGGCCGTCACGGCGATACCGCGGCGTTTGAAGCAATCCGCGATTTCCGCCGCCGTCAGCTTCAGGCCTAGAACGCTGTTGCAACGCGCGACATTGCAGGTCAGATCATATTCCGCAAACGGCTTGCCGTAGCAATCGATGACGCCGGAGACCTGCTTCGCGCCGCAGAGTTCGCACAACAGCGACGCCGCGCGAGCGCTGGCGTAGGCCGTCGTTTCAGGGCTGACGCCGCGTTCATAGCGATAGGAGGAATCGGAAGCGATGTTCAAGTTGCGGCTACTGATACGGATATTGGAACGGTCAAACGTCGCCGCTTCCAAAAGAACCGTCGTTGTATTGTCGGTGATCATGCTGTTTTCACCGCCCATGATGCCAGCCAGCGCCACGCCTTTGTCCGCATCCGCGATGAGCAGATTGTCATGCGACAGTTTGGATTTCGTGCCGTCCAACGTGACGATTTCCTCTCCGTCCGCCGCGCGGCGAACGATGATCTTGTGTCCCGCAAGCGTCGTCAAATCAAACGCATGCAATGGGTTGCCGTATTCCAACATGACGAAGTTCGTGATATCGACCACGTTGTTGATGGAACGCAGGCCGACGGCCGTCAGCCGTTTCACCATCCATTCGGGCGACGGGCCGACTTTCACGCCAGTGAACACACGGGCGATATACCGTGGGCAGAGTTCCGGTTCGCGAACTTCAACAGAAGCGAAATCTTCGATTTTCGCGTTTTCGTCAATCGCGATCGGCGTCGCAGGATGACGCAGTTCGCCGCCCGTCTGCGCGGCCGCCTCACGGGCGATACCGATGTGGGACAGCCAGTCCGGACGGTTCGGCGTGACTTCCCAATCGATCACGCTGTCGCTTTGATACAGATCGGTCAACGGCGCGCCAAGCGGAGCGTCATCGGGCAGGATGAGCAGACCGGTATGGTCGTTGCTCAGCCCCAATTCGCGCGCGGAGCAAAGCATGCCGTTGGATTCGACACCGCGCAGCTTCGCTTTTTTGATTTTGAATTCGCCGAAATCCGTGCCGATGGTCGCGCAGGGGACGCGCTTTCCAGCGTCGCAATTTGGTGCGCCGCAGACGATTTGCAATGGTTCGCCGCTGCCGATGTTCACTTTGCAAACGCTCATGTGATCCGAATCCGGATGTGGTTCGCGTGAAAGAATTTCCGCCACAACGACGCCTTTCGGAATCGTGCCGGATTCTTCGATGCCTTCCACTTCCAATCCCGCGCCCGTCAAACGCGACGCAAGCTCTTTGGCATCCCATGGGATGTCAACGTAATCTTTCAGCCATTGCAATGATGTTTTCATACGAATCCTTTTATTTTCAAATAGTTAGTAATATGCAAGACTTATCGTGGGAACCACCGGTAGATCTTCGGTGTCTCCCCTGTGTTCAGATAATAGATGAAGCCGACGATCATGAAAATAATCGCGCTGAGCAATTCACCGGCAATGACGCCGACCATGAACGGTTTCAGTTTCCGCACCAGTTTCATGCCGCCGAAACGGATGGCGCAGACTTTAATCAAATACCCGCAGAAAAATGCATGACACGTCTGCTCCATCGGATACGTCGCCCACAGAAGGAACATGACCGGATGCAGCGGCCACCACGGAACGCGCAGACGCAGGAAACTGAAAAACCAAACCAGCACGATGCCGAAAACAAACGCGCCAATGAAATTTTCACGCGGAGCGATACGGGACAGCCGCTGCCACCACGGCAACGCATCCGCCTCTTCCAATGAACCAACCGCCTCCAATTGCAGAATTTCAGGCAGTGCCGTGCGGAACGACATGGTCGGCAGACGCTTGTAGCTCCAGTCCATATTCTGCGGCGCGCCCCATGTATAAACGGCGATGAGCAGGACAGCGACGGCAATCGTCATTGCGATGATGTACATCGCCAATGTGGACCACCCGTATTTCGTCGTCGAGACTTTCGTGCGGTCGCACAGTTTCAGACCGTTTGTCACATACGGCATCAAGGCCTGGCATTGGTCAATGCTCAGGAAAATGCACACGAGACCGCAGATGATCTGCGCACGCGGCGGAAAGGCGAAACTGCCCAGACCAGCCGTCAATAGACCGAAAATGGTCCATCGCGGTTGGATGAAGAAGAGCCCTGTCTCAGCACTGATTCGCGAAACGACCACAAACGTCATCAGCATCAACGCCACCGTGATCAAGGCAAACGGCCATTCGAGGCCAAGCCGTGTAATCATCATAAACATCGCGATGAACGCAAAGATGAGTAGCCGCATCGCCCATGCGTTCGCGGATCCGCCGTCTTCCTTGTCCGGCTTGCGCAGCCCTAAAGCGCTCAAAAGCACATGCCAGTAGTAGTGACGCCCTGTGTAGAGCAGGAAGAAGAACATCATGATACAGGCGCCCGCTCGCTGCCATCCCTGCCAACCGCCGACCCAATCCGTGTTCAGATTCATGCCCACCGTCACCATCGGAAACGCGCAGAAAACCCAGCAAAGCTGCGAAAGCGCAAGCGTCAGTGAAATTTCCGAACTAAGGAAGAACGCAAACGCCACGACCAGCGGGAAGAAGCGGAACACCAGCAGGCTGCTGCCGTATGGCACACGGAACAGGTTCGGCCAGACTTTCGAGAACGGCGCCAAACTCCATGTCAGTTGGACAGGAATGTAATAGTCTGGATACCAGACACATAATCCATTGTTGACGCGAATGAACAACAAGATCAGCAGTCCCACCCAGAACATGCGGTTGCGGCAAATAGCAGGAAGCAGTTTACCTTCCTCCCGTTCGATAAGCGTGGCGTTGAAGTCCGCAATCGGGAAACTAAGATATTCATGCGCGGACCATTGGCGATACGTAATCAACGCTAGGCAAACGGAGGCCAGCGCGCTGAGGAAGACAAGCGGCATCCATGTCATCAACGGCACACGCCAATCCGCCCACGGCACGCGATGCACGGCATCTTTGAAAGAGCGCCACATCGGGCGGTCGCCTTCCGCGACTTTCTGTGTTCCGATAAGATACGCCGTCACCGTCCGTTCATACACTTCCGTATGCAGATCAGGCTCCGTCTTCTCGTCTGGCATGACGATCAGCGCGCCTTTGGGAACATAATCGAGGACATTCTTCTGTTTCCAGCCGGGCGTCACGCGCTCCCAATGGTACGGCATGACCATCGTGTGCGTGAACTGCTCCAGCATGCCGCGCCCCGGAATACTGCATGCCGCGCAACTGACCGCCACGATCAACGCCAGTTCGCCACCCTTCATCTGGAGCTTCTTGTTGATCAGCCCAAGCAACGGATTGAAGACCATGACGAACAACGCCAGCGTCCCGATGACGATGATGGGCAGCAAGGATCCGTTCGTAAAGGATTCCAGATACAATACGGCGTCATTGATATAACCGCATGCCGCGATGAATATCGCGCATACGAAAGCTAGAATGATGCTGCGGACTGTCATGGGGTTTCCTTATCTATACCTATTTAATATGTTTCTGGTAGAAACTAATAAGATAATGGTCATTGCCACTTTAGGCAAGGAAACCCATGAAAAAAACACTCTTCCCCTCCCCCATTCTTCCACTAAATCACTGTTTCAAAGCTTCCGCGAAAAGATCGATGCCGTGGTTGACATAGGCGAGATTGTCCTCCGTGTCGCAGGACGCCCATGGTGCCATCATGAAGCCTTTCAACGTCTTGGAACCCAAATCACGGCGGCATGTCTTGACGAGTTTTCCGATGACATCATCCGCTCCCGCATTGACTTCACGGCGTTTCCAGCCAGACCAGTTCGTTCCGCATGGAACTTGCTCAAATCCCGCTTTTTCAAGATCATAGAAGCCTTTAAGACGCTTGTGGTCGGCCGTATTGTTTGCCTCCAATTCGAATCCACCGTAGCATTCGTCATAGTACCAATTGCTCATGAGAACGCTCTTCGGCGTCCATTCATAGAAATCCTGATGGTCCCATCCGTAGTCGCTCCATGCCCATGCGCGCATGCCGTTCTTCTCGACCGCGCCGACGATATGGAGGAAATCGTGCTTCCATAATTCGCCTTTTCTGACACAGATGAACTGATGGAAACTGTTATCCTGATGGTGGGCGGTCTCTTCGTCATAACCGATATGGAAGAAGCGCGGCGTACCGAAGATTTCGCCTGTATCGCGAATGACGTCTTCGCAGACACGATAGTATTCTTTGGTCGAAACCATGCGGCGGTAATGCTTCAGCCAGCCGTTGTGTGTCGTCGAGAAATTCAGTTTTGGAATCGCTTCAATACCAAGGGCTTTCAGACGGCGGATTTCCTCCTGCATCTTATCCGGCGTCCAACTGCCTTCGATGGCGAGTTCGGGATGGCTTGGGTAAACAAGCGCCTCGCCGATATCGATGACAAGCATGTTCATTTTTTGTTCAACCATGCGGTCGATGGCGCGCCGCCAGAGGTCTTCCTTGCTACGCAAAATGGTGTCTGGCTTGCCGGAGGGCAACTGCTGATTGTCCATGTCTTCGGGCATGTAATCACACCACATGTTGTGCCCAAGATGAAGCAGCACAGCTTTGATTTCAGCGTTTTTGATTTCACTCATTTGTGTTTTCTCCTGTCAAAAAAACTTTTGTATATTGTACTATTTTCTTAAAAATCGTATTTTATGTGAATAAATTCCGTTAGTTTTTCCTTCAACCTTTTGTATCACCCCCAAAGTCATAATGGACATTTGTGTCCATTGACAACCGCCGCAGCCGCCGGAGCCAACGGACTATGGACTTCAAGCTTCCGCATCACGTTGTTTGCACTTGCGCGAAGCGTGACGAACCGCCGAGCAGACGGAGGCCATCCAGAGCTTCGCTCGCTTATTGCTTATGGCTTATGGCTGAAAGTCTAACACATTACCCCATAAGCCATTGGCCATTAGCCATAAGCGCCGCCTTTGGCGGCTATCGGCCGACGTCTGCGAGGCATTCAGCGTATTCAGTGTATTCAGTGGACTCATGACAAACATTAGTGTTTATTCGTATCCATTCGTGGTTTCTAAAAAGACAAACTAACCTCTTGCGTTGATGCTTTAAGTGTATGATGTTGTTCGGGATATATGAAAACCTGCCCTTTTGGCATTGGCTTCTCTGTTTTGACCAATATGCGATTCGCCTCCACCACCACGTCCGTCTTGCCGAAACGCGTATGGATTCCAATCAGTTTCGGGCATTTTTCGCGTTCGAAAGGATTCAATCCGCCACCGACTATGATGCAACCATCCGGCAGTTCATACCAGAAACGGCTCAATTCCATCTCAATGAAACGACCATTGTTGCTACCGTTCGGCTGCCACGCCGTGAAGCCGATGTCGTTGGCGGAATACCGCTCCGCCGTCAAATGCACATCCGGCGTGAGCACGAACCGCCTGAACACACGGGCTGCCATCCACGCCTTCTTCCATTCCTCCTGCTCCAAATACATTTTCATGCAGGTCAGTTCGTTGTTGCCGACATAGTAGATGCCGGGCGTCACCTCCGAGCAGAACAACCATCTGAAAGCGTTCTCTTCCAACCACTTCAGATAGTTCGCCATGCGCGGCTCCAAAGCGGATGACACGCCCGCCGCCACGCAATCCAAACATGTATCCGTGAAGCGGAACTCGTTGCAGACGCGTGAATCGTCACCGAACGACCGCGAGATGAAACCGTCCGACGTGGAAACGCGATCCAATACATTGTCAAAATCGAGCTTGTATTGACAACATTCATCTAGAAATTCTTCGTAATCAGGATGTTTCATTATCTTCAGCACATCGCGCAGACGTTGCAAACCGCCCAGCGTCCAGCAGTCTGTGAACACGACCTGTCCGTAGTCGCCGTCGGACGCGCAACATTCCGGCATGATGCCGTAGTTCGGATTTCCTTCCGTCCGCGTGGCGCGGATTTCACCAATGATCCAGCGGCCCGCCCGAAGCATCTTGTCCAAATAGCTTTTGATAAATGACTTATCGCCAGATAATTCCAAATAATCGCAAGCGAGAATCAAGGCGGCTCCCGTCGTGTTCGCCCACTTCGGGCCGCTCGTTCCGATAGCACCCTTCGTCGTTGTGAATTTGCCGACAGGCGGGCAACCACCATCCTGCAGCGAGAAGATGAAATCAATGGCCTTGCGGACTTGTTTGAAATAGCCCAGTTTCAGCATAGGACGCAATGAACACATCGCCTCCCATACCCACACGTAGAAACGTTCGGAACTGCCGCCCTGACATGGACGGAGACGGTCGCCGTCCGCCATCAGCAGTTGCAAGTTGCTCAGCATCACGGCTTCAAAGGCCTCCGTGTCACGCTTGTACGGCAATTCGACAACACTCTTGCTCTCCAGTTTTTTCCATGCCTTGACGGCTTCTTTCAGCGCGTCGTCGAATGGCTTGTCGTAACCTTCCATGCGCGGCTCCGCCACGAACGACACGTCGAATGACTGCGATTCGCCCTGCTTCAATTCACATGTGAAATGCAGCAAGTGGTTCATCTTGCCAAGTTTGCAACGCTCTTGCACACGATACGGCTTCTCCCACGAGAACAATGCGTTGACATCCTTTCCCGTGAAATCCGCCTCTTTCACCCATGTCACGTTAAAACCACTGGCGGAAACACGCCCTGCCACGCCGTCCTGCGTATAGAACATGCCGTTGTGGTAGTCGAAAAAGTCATCGGGCAACCAGCGGGAAGCATCCCATTCAAACGTATAATAATGGTATTCAAAGACTTTCGACTCCAACGGGCGGCCCGGATGCAACCAGACATGCGCTGTCTGCGTCTTCGGATCATCATTGCGAACAGTCATTTTCATTCGCAGATTACCGCCGATATCAACAAAATAAAGGCATGTGTAGATCAGATTCCATGCGCTGAATTCTATTTCAATAATCGGCAGACCGCCAAAAGCACGCCGCAGGACGGTCTGACGGAAATCCGGCACGAAGGCGGGATCGCCGAAAGCCCAGCTGAACAACGTCGTCCGCTGTAACTGCCGTATCAATGAATCCCCTGTAATGGAAGTATTTAGGCCAGGCGTGTCCAACGTATAGGCGTTCATCGCGCAGTCGCACATGATCAATTTATGCGATTCAGGCCAGTTCAACGGAATATGGACCGACAGCGGCAGCTTCGCTTCGCGGTTCACTTCATCCACGATGTCCGCCCACTCCCATTTCTTCATGGTTTCATAATTCAATTCATCATTCATAATGCTTTGTTGTCCCAGAAGTCACAGTTGTCCCAGCCGTCCTAGTAAAACACCACATTTCACTATAGCCTAAAAAGTGACTTTTCACAACTCTGCACTATATTCATATAGTCATTTATTTTTCCGTTTTTCACACCAAAGGAATCCAACATGACAGACGCCCTCCTCTCCTACAACTTCCCATGGACCGCCTACCCCCAAAGCCTCTATCCGCGAATCGCACGCGAGTATCTTGATTACGGCATCGACCGCTTCGTCTTTGTCGAATCATGGATTACCGAAGGGCTTAAGCATCCTGAAATCATCGACTTCCTACGCGATTTCAAGAAGAAGATGGGCATCCACATCGTCTCCATCCACGCCCCCGCCGGCCGCGAATTCGATCTGAACATCCCCGAAAAGGAACGCCGCCCCGCCATGATCAAAGACCACATCAAGGCGATGGAAATCGCGGCGGAATTCGGCAGCAAGACCTACACGATCCACGTCGGCGCATGGCATCACTGCATCAAACATGTCGATATGAACCTGTTACGGCCGTTTGCCATCGAAACGTTGGAGCAGCTTGTTCCCGCGGCGGAGAAGATCGGCATCGTCGTCGCCGTCGAAAACAGTTTTGAACCGCCAAACTCCATGAAGGAAGTTGTCGGCTTGGTTGAGCCATTCGCAAGCAGCCCGAACATCGGTATTTGCTACGATACAGGCCATGCGCATTTCATGGCGCCCTATCCGTGGAAGAAGATGGAGGACTATCCGAAATCACAGCATGACATGTGGTGGGAACACGGCATCATCGAAGAGGCGAACGCTCTCGAACTCGCCCAAAAGTACGTCGTCACGACGCATATCCACGACAACACAGGCTATGCCGACCTCCATTCCATGCCGTTCGACGGCACGTTGGATTGGTACACGCTGATGCCGAAGCTCCGCGCATGCCCGCGCATGATGGAATACCAGACGGAAATCGAATTCAGCGACGGCGTCAACTGGGCCGGCCAATTATTGGCTCCCGTTGGCGGCTATTCCATCAAACGGCAAGTGGAAACCTTCCGCAAACTCGGATTTTGATTTTAAAAAGTCCACAGAAAACACAGAATAAACAGAAGATAGTGTGTCGCCTGTCAAGCAGACGCACTGTTTTTTTCAAAATTTTCACTATATGGGGTGGCTGCAACCACCATGGCCCTCAACATCAAAAGCATTTTGCGCATG
>JAFZAB010000149.1 GCA_017548425.1 Victivallales bacterium | reverse complement strand
GCCCCATTCGTTGTCGTACCAGGCGCAGATCTTCACGAACGTCGGGTCGAGCTGGATGCCGGCCTTGACGTCGAAGATGGACGTGCGGGCGTCGTTGCGGAAGTCCGTGGAGACGACGGCTTCGTCCGTGTAGCCGAGAACACCCTTCAGTTCGCCTTCGGAGGCGGCCTTCATGGCGGCGCAGATTTCATCGTAGGTGGCGGGCTTTTCGAGCTCGCAGGTCAGATCGACGAAGGAAACGTCAGACGTCGGGACGCGGACGGACATACCGGTCAGCTTGCCGTTCAGAACGGGCAGGACTTTGCCGACGGCCTTGGCGGCGCCGGTGCTGGACGGGATCATGTTCTCGAGGATGCCGCGGCCACCGCGCCAATCTTTCTTGGACGGGCCGTCAACAGTCTTCTGCGTGGCGGTGGCGGCGTGGATCGTCGTCATGAGGCCGCGCTTGATACCGAACTTGTCGTTGAGGACCTTGGAGATCGGGGCGAGGCAGTTCGTCGTGCAGGACGCGTTGGAGATGATGTCCTGGCCAGCGTAGGTCTTGTCGTTGACGCCGTAAACGAACATCGGGGTGGCGTCTTTGGACGGGGCGGACATGATGACTTTCTTGGCGCCGGCGGTGATGTGAGCGCGGGCCGTTTCATCGGTCAGGAAGAAGCCAGTGGATTCGACGACGACTTCGGCGCCGACTTCGTTCCACTTCAGGTTCGCGGGATCCTTTTCAGCCGTCAGGCGGATCTTCATGCCGTTGACGATCATGGTGTTGCCGTCAACCTTGATGTCGCCCTGGAACGGACCATGGACGGAGTCATACTTCAGCATGTAGGCCAGGTAATCGGGATCGAGCAGATCGTTGATGCCGACGACTTCGATGTCGTTCTTGAAGTTTTCGCAGACAGCGCGGAAGACCATGCGGCCGATACGTCCGAAACCATTGATACCAATTTTGATAGCCATTCTTGTTTCTCCTTGCGTTGGATTGTTGACTACCCCACGCCCTATCAGGCAGGGGATTTTTTAAAAAAGATTCATATTTAATATAGTACAGGATTTTTATTTTTCGATAAAAAAGGACGAAAGCGGCATAAGGGACGAAAGGGACAATAGGTCACGCGGATCATGGTGACATTATGCATTAAGCTTTAGGCTTTAAGCTTTTAGCTATCCTCACATCTTCCGCAGTTCCGGACTGTCATACTGACCGTGCAGGCCGATTTCGATACGGCATTCCACGCGTTCCATGCCCATCGCGACGGCGGCTTCACGCGCCTTGTCGATGTCATCCGTCGTATGCGCGACGCCCGCGAGCGTGACCTGCTTGCCGGAGCATGTCACTTTCAGGAAGAAGACGGGAATCCGCCGCACATGGAGGATTTCGCGTTCGATGGCCTGGCTCATGGCCAGATCCTTCAGCATGGCCTGCGCATCCGCTTCGATTTTCGGCGTGACAGTCTGCTTCACCAACGCGCAGATGATTTCCACGGCGTTCTCCGGCGTCAGATGTTCCGTGTTCAGAATCATTTGGTAGGCGGACGGATTGGCCCATTCCGTGTCGAAGAAATAGCTGTTGAAGCCTGTGCGGTCATGGTCGATGCGATCGACCAATTCCTTCGCCTGGCGGATGTCAATGCCTTCTGCCTCCGCGACACGCTGGTAGCGCACTTGCGGCGACGCCACGAGACGGACACGAACTGCGCCCGGAACATCCGCGAACAGGACTTGCGAACCGCGCCCCAAAATCACGCATGAATCCGCTTTCGCTTCTTCATACATGACTTGTTTCAAGCAACATACATACTCCTCCACGGCGTTTGTCAAGGCCGCGAAGAAACTCGGCTTGCGTTCGTCGAACGCCGTCCGCTTCTTCTCCGTGATCCCCATGGCCTGAAGACGCGCATCCACGACATTGCGGTCGATGAAATGCGCCGACAATCTTCCCGCCAGCATTTCCGCCACAATCCTTCCATAGGCTCCGCGCTCGCGCGCTATCGTGATAATCGCCATGTTACACCTCCTTTTTGTTGCTGTGGTTTTTTATTTGACGTGGGTTTCGCTTTCGCTCCACCCACGGCTGGATTCTTGCCACCGCTACGCGGTTGTTTTTCGGTTATTGTTCCGCCTTCCAATCTTCGGTCGTGCCCGAATTGCGCGCCAACGCGACGCGTCCCGTGCGGGCTAACTCAATGATGCCGAACGTCTTCATGAGTTCCGTGAAGGCCTCCAGCTTCTCCTGCGCGCCCGTCACCTGCACAATCAATGAATCCGGCAGGACGTTCACGACATTCGCCTTAAACACGTCCGCCAGCTGGATGATTTCATTCCGATCATGGCCCGACGCCTTTACCTTAATTAACATAAGCTCGCGCGCCACGAAGTCGTTTTTCGATAGCGTCGTCACCTGCACGACTTCCACCAGCTTGTTCAGCTGCTTCTCGATCTGCTCAAGAATCGCCTCGTCGCCGTGCGTCACAATCGTCATGCGCGAAAAACGCGTGTCGTTTGTCGGACTCACGGCGAGGCTGTCGATGTTGTAGCCGCGACCGCTGAACAGACCCGCCACGCGGGCCAGCACGCCGAAGCGGTTTTCAACCAGCACGGAAAACGTCGATGACTGTTCTTGCTTCTCGTCCATGGAAGGCTTCTGTGTTTTTTTCAGGAGGCTCTTTCGACCGTGATCTTTTCGTCAATCTGTTCGCGCAGAATGGCTTCGATGCCGTTCTTCAGCGTCATCTGGGCATGCGGGCAGCAGCCGCAGGCGCCTTTCAGCTTCAAAAAGACGTTCCAATCCTCTATCTTCACAAGCTCAAGATCGCCGCCGTCGTTCTGCAGATGAACACGCAGCTGATCCAGCATTTCCGTCACTTTTTTCTTGATTTCGTCGTTCATAGTTGTCACCTTTTAAAGTTATAACAATTATTTTGCGGGATTTCAATAGGCTTTCATCTGTTCGCGGACACGAGCCAGTTTTTCCTGCGCCTCCGCCAGTTTCGCGCGCTCCTGCGCCACGACGTCCGCCGGAGCCTTGCTCACGAACTTCTCGTTCGACAGTTTCTTTTCGACGACGCCCACGTATTTCGCCAATTCGGCCTCCTGCTTCTCCAGACGTTTCTTCTCCGCGTCCAGATCGACGATGCCCGCCAGCGGGATGTACGCCGTCGCCGCCGTTGAGACGGCCACGCCGCTCGGTCCTTCCGGCTGGTAGCCCGGAACGAATTTCAGTTCGCCCGCGTTGACCAACGCCTTGAAGGAGGCTTCGTCACGCTTCAGGAATTCGTGCATTTCGTCGTTGGCGGGGGACACGATCATGTCCAACGCCTTGGACGTCGCGATGCCGTAATTCGCACGGACAGCGCGAATTGCGCGAATCAGTTCGAACTTCGCTTCGGCGTCGTCTTCGGCGGCCTGCGTCGCACCATAGCCGTTGAGCACGTCTTCGGAAATCGCCGCCGGCCATTCCGTCTTCATGATGGAATCGTCCGCCGCGGCGAAGCCCATCTGGTGGTAGAGTTCGTCCGTCACGAACGGCATGATCGGATGCAACAGCTTGAGGAACGTCGCGACGCAGTAGTCGAACAGACGGAGGACCGTCTGCTTCTGCGCGGCGTCGCCGCCGTTGAAGACAGGCTTGCAGGATTCGAGATACCAGTCGCAGAACTTGCTCCAAATGAACTCGTAGAGAATCTTGGACACTTCATTAAAGCGGAAGTTCGCCAAACCGTCGGTGACGCCTTTGATGGCTTGATTCAACGACGCGAGAATCCACTGGTCGTCAGGACGAAGCGTTCCGAGATTGTCCAGCGTCGGTTTCGCGGACGTCACAGGACCTTGCATCAAGCGGAAACGAACGACGTTCCAAATCTTGTTCGCGAAGTTACGGCCGATTTCGCACTTCTCGTTGGAATAGCGGATGTCCTGTCCGACCGGCGCGATATAAATAACGGTAAAGCGCAGAGCGTCAGCACCATAGGTGGCGATGACGTCCAGCGGATCGGGCGAATTGCCAAGGCTCTTCGACATCTTGCGGCCTTTTTCGTCGCGGATGATGGATGTGAAATAGACGTCTTTGAACGGAATGTCGCCCATGAATTCGATACCGGCCATGATCATGCGGGCCACCCAGAAGAAGATGATATCCGGGCCGGTCACAAGCGTCTGCGTCGGATAGAACGCCTTCAGATCGGCGGTGTTGTCCGGCCAGCCGAACGTGGAGAACGGCCACAGCCATGATGAGAACCACGTATCCAGAACATCCTCTTCCTGAGTGAGATGCGTGCATCCGCACTTCGGACATTTTTCCGGCATGCCCTTCGCGACGACGATTTCGCCACACTGGTCGCACGTATAGGCCGGAATGCGATGGCCCCACCACAGCTGGCGACTGATGCACCAGTCGCGGATGTTTTCCATCCAATGGCGGTACGTCTTCACCCAGCGTTCCGGATAGAATTTGATACGGCCGTCATCGACCGCCTTCAGGGCGGGCTCCGCCAATGGTTTCATCTTCACAAACCACTGGTCCGAAAGACGCGGCTCGACGGGAACGTCGTTCCGTTCGGAATATCCAACCTGATGCGTGTAGTCTTCGATATGATCCAGCAGGCCAAGCTCTTCGATCTTCTTCACGACGGCTTCGCGGCAGACATAGCGGTCCATGCCTTCGAACTCCTTGCCAGCCTCCGCGTTCATCGTGCCGTCGTCGTTCATGATGTTGATGACTTCCAAATTGTGGCGCAGACCGACTTCATAGTCGTTCGGGTCATGCGCAGGCGTGATTTTCACGGCGCCCGTTCCGAAGTCTTTTTCGACGTAATCGTCTGCAATCAGCTCGATTTCGCGGTTGACAATCGGCAGGATCAGTTTCTTGCCGACCTTGCCCGCGTAGCGTTCGTCCGACGGATTGACCGCGACGGCCGTATCGCCCATCAGCGTTTCCGGACGCGTCGTGGCAATGACAACATAGCCGCTGCCGTCCGCATACGGATAGCGGAAATGCCACAGATGGCCTTTCTCTTCCTTGTAGATGACCTCTTCGTCCGACAGCGCCGTGCGGCCTTTCGGACACCAGTTGATGATG
>JAFZAB010000148.1 GCA_017548425.1 Victivallales bacterium | reverse complement strand
ATGACGATGATGGCGTTGAACTCGATGACGACGAATTCGGCGACGATGATGACGATGTCGAACTCGATGGTCTCAATGAATCCGATGATGACGACGACGACGAATCGGACGATGACGAATCCGACGATGACGATGAATCCGACGACGACGAATCCGACGACGATGAATCCGATGAAGAAGAAAAAGACGAGATTGAAGAAAAACAGAAGCTCAAGGCGGAAATGGAGAAACTTGGCCGCCGTGTGACGTCAAAATTCACGTGCCGCCGTGTGACGTTCGATGAAATGAACGAAAAACGCAGCACGTTTCACATCGACAAAGTCGTTGAGGAGAAGGCGTTTATCCTCGGGACCGAGACGGCTCCGGATTCTGAATCAGCTGGGGCATTACCGCCGCATAACGGATAGTCCATGGATCGACCACGAGTTTATCCGCGGCTTTCAAGCGGCCTTGCGGCTGGAGCTCGCCCTTCGTTTACATAAAATTCGAAAGTGGTCATCTACTTTAGGACGGCGTCTAGGCCCGGATCACGCTGGGCGCCGTTCTGAATGGCGATCTGATACCACTTTTTCGCTTCTTCGAGTCGAGGCGGCTTTGCGCTGCCAAGGAGGATGGCGAGAGCTAACGGGGCCTCGGGGTCCTCCTTTTTGAGATTGTGGGCTTTTTCCAACTGGATTTCGGCGGCCTGCGTCCAGCCAAGCGTCGCGAGTGCCATACCGTAAGTCCTTGCAATATCGGGATTTTGCGGATTGAGCGCGACGGCGCGGGCGAGCATGGAGACAGCCCAGTCCGGTTCGGACTGGCGGATCAGCGAATAGCCGAGCGCGAACAGCGTGTCGGAATCGTCCGGATCCTGACGGAAGGCGCGTTGCAGATATTTGATGGTATCTTGGTCGTTGCCGAGATTGGCGGCGATGATACCCAACCGTTGCAAAGCGATACGATTTTCCGGCTCCATTTCAAGGACTTTCTGGTAGTTCCATTGGGCGGCTTCGACCTTTTCCTGCTTCTCCGCGTCAATGGCCTGCCGCAGATATCCTTTCAAGACGGCGTCCTTTTCACGTTCGCGGCGGCGGCGTTCCTCCTGCATGTCTGGACCATTGTCAACAGCTTGCCGTTCAATGGTTTTCGACTCCTGAACAGAAGTCTCCTTCTCGGCGAGAGCCATTTCCAAGGCGTAGCGTTTCTTCTGCTCATGCTCAAGTTTGGTAGTGAGCTGTTTGATATGCTCAACCCATTTGGCCTTTTCGTCGTCGCCTTCCGCAAGCGCGAAGAGATTTTTATTCTGCGATGTCGCGCGTTCATTGGCGTCTTTCAATTGCGCTTCCAACACGGATATTTTCGACTGTAACGTGTTGATAGCCATGTTCTTACTTTGAAGATCGCGAGTCGTGTCCGCAAGGGAGGTGGAGAGGCCTTTGGCGGCTCCAGCCTGGCCAGCCTCCGTCTTGGCGGCCAAATCGGCGGCGGCTAGTTTGGCCTGCGCTTCTCGGGCGGCTGTTTCCGCGATGGCGAGTGCGTTCTGCGCGGCGACGAGTTCCTTTTCGCGTTCGTCCAACTGTTCCTGCGCCTCCAAAAAGCGATCTTCCAGACGGCGGACGCGTTCATGGGCTTCGGTCTCTTTGGCAATCGCCTGTTTGACAAGTTCGAAGTTCTTTTCGTAGAGCGTCTTCCATACGACGACATCCTGTAAGCCCACGTCCGGTTTTTGTGAATCAAGCTCTTCCGTGGCTTTCTTGATGGCGGCGGTTTGTCTGTCGTCCGCTTGATCACGATTCGCCTTCAATTCGGCGATTTCCTGATTGGCGCGTTCAAGCTTTTTCTTGCCGTCTGCGATTTGCTGATGGAGATTTTGAATTGTCGCTAAACTCTTGCGGGCCAATGGATCCGCGTCTTTCAGCTGTTCGTTCAAGGCGTTGTTTTCAGTCGCCAATTTGTCAATCTGCGCTTTTTGCAGGATGACTTTTCGTGCCAGATTTGGATTGTCGGAATCATCGGTCGTCAACGCGGTGATATTTTCCTCCTGCCTGCGGGTGAGTTCGATTTGGGCGTTCAGCCGTTGTTGAAGCTGTGTCTTGGCGGCAAGCGCTTCATCCAGATCTTTCTGCAATTGAGCCACTTGCTTACCTTTCGTCCTTTCATCTTTCGCGGAATCCTTCCAGCCTTGCGTATCGGACGTGATGCGATCCGACAGTCTGGCCCGCTGTTCTTCCGAAGCCTGCAGCTGTCGCTTCAATTTGTCGTATTCGCCTTTCAATGTCAGCAGTTCTTCATTCAGAGAAACAGCCTTGGCGCGAGCGACTTGCAAATCTTCAGACAATTCGCCGCCTTCCGCTTCCTTGGCGCCTTTTTTCTTCAATTTTTCCAAGGCGGCCTCCCGTTTCTGCAACGTCTTTTCAAGATCGGCGGTGTTTTTCTGGGCCGTTCTCAATCGCGACTGGAGGGATTCGATGTCGGTCAGCCTGTTTTGTGCAAGTTCGCGAAGCGTATCGAGCACGCCGGCCTGTTCGTTCTTTTCATGGAGCAATTTTTCATACGCCTTGTTCAAGCCATCAACTTGATTGCGGGACGTTTTCAAATCCTCCGTTATTCTGGCCAGATCCGTTTGAGACTGGCGGAGCAAATCTTCTGTTTTCTGGAGTTTCTGAATGGTCTTGAGTGCTTCTTTGTCGCCGCCGGAAGTGCTTTTCTTCAAGGCCTCTAGCTCATTATTCGCCTCACGGAGACGAAGCTGGAGAAGGTTGTTGGTCTCTTCCAATTTCTTGCGCGTTTTGGAAGCTGCGGAAAGCGTTGCTTCGACATTGGCGGCTTTGGCGGCTTCCGCCCGCGCCCTTTCCAGCGATTCCGTCAATACTTCCACGCGCGATTCGAGAAAACGACGCTCTTCCGAAAGCTGTGCAATCGTGTTTGTATATTCCTTATTAAGTTTCACAAGTTCATTGGGCGTAAGGGATTCCGGCTTAATTTCGGCCACATTCGACAATTGCTCAATCATCTGGCGGCAGTAGTTGATACGATAGTTCAACAACGTCGGATTCCATTGCGGATAACGCCTTTGGACGGATTCGAAAATGGCCAAAGCGGAACGATAGAGAGGAACGGCCTCCTGGTTGCGTTTGGCTTTGGCCGCCTTGTCGGCGGATTCCAGTTTGGTATAACCTTTCATCCATTCATCGCGGACGGTGCTGTCGATGTCCGCAACGGCGAACAACGGAATCAAACATGTGAAAATAATGATGATTTTTTTCATAATATTTGTTAAAACAGGTTATTTGACGACGGCCTCGAATGCTTCGTCTCGCGGTTGTCCTGCGGCGACGGCTTTTTCATAGAAATCCTTGGCGTCCTGTAAGTTGCGTGGTTCAACGGTGGCGTAGATGATGGCGAGCGCCATCAGCGATTCACCATGGTTCGGCTCGATTGCGATCGCTTTGCGGAAGCATGCTTTTGCAAGCGAAGCCTGCCCGGCTGACAAGAAAACGGCGCCTAGCGAAAACTGCGCGTTGACGTTGTCGGGAGCGGCGACTGCTGCCCAGGAGGTCAATGCCAAAGCGCGCTGCCAGTCTTTTTCGTCCAGACAAATTCGGCCGAGGAGAACCAAGGCGTCCGCATTGCGGCCCGTCGTCGTGAAATAACGGTCCAGCAACATGTTGGAATTTTCATGGTCGTCGATGGCCCAATACCAGTAGGCGCCGCGGAGGGCGGGCTCCTGCGCTTCCGGATACTTGTTGGAGATGGTATGCCAGTATCGCGCGGCGGAGGAGATGTCGCTCTTGTTTTCGAGTTCGAAAGCCATCCGTTCAAGCTTGTCGATTTCCTTTTTGTTCTGTATGAAGAGCGCGACGTTCTCCTGATAGAATGCGAGTTTCCTCTGCTGATCCGCGATAATTTGTTTAAGTTGTTCATTTTCAGCTTTGACGGCATCCGTTGTTTGTGCCGCCTCCGTCCATTTGTCCGTTTCCGCAAGCTGTTTTTCCAACGCGTCGATTTTCTTGTTGGCGTCGTCAAGATCATGCGTCATGGCATTGATTTTTTCATCGTCTTTCTGTTTGACCAACGCGAGTTCGGCAAGTTCGTTGTGAAGCTTGGCGAAATCTTCGTCAGTTTTCATTCGCGAGAGTTTCGTCTGCTCAAGCTTGAGCTTGATCTCCAAATCAGAAATCTGCTGACGAAGGGCGGAAATCAATAGTTCACGTTCGTGGAGCCGCGTGTCGTTGACGGAATAGCGGCTGTCCTGCCGAATTTCCTGCAACTCCATGGAAAGAGCGGCGTTGCGATTGATTTCCTCCTTCAGGCGAGTCCGCAATTCTTCCGTGGAAAGTTTCCTCAAATCCGGAAGTATGGTCTTTTCAAGCTGTTGGATGCGAAGGCGGCAGGATGAAATGTGGTAGGTGACCATCACGGAATTCCATTTTGGAAAGCGTTGATGGACGGTTTCGAAGAGTTTCATCGCTTCGTTGTAGCCTTGCATGGCGGGAAAAAGTTTCCCCTGTTCGGCCATCTGGGCGGAACGCGACATTTTGAGATAGCCGTCCAGCCATAATTGGCGGACGGCCGCGTCCGCCTCCGCTTCCGTTATTTCGGCGGCGACAAGCGAACCAATCGCTAAAAACAGTGTCAGAAGCGAAAAGACAAGCAACTTGCAGCGTATTATTTTCATTACTTTATAGAAATAAAGAGATTCAAGATTATATTGTCATTTTGCGGAAATAGTCTGGGCGGTCGGGAAGGGCCGCGGCGCAAAGCGCCAACACATAACGTAATCGCTGAAATCCAAATCACAACAAAAATAGCGCAACTGGTAAAAGGCGCATGGACGGAACACATGGAAAAGAGTGAAATCATCAGAGACTTCGAAGATACCGGAGCATTGCTGCATGGTCATTTTCTGCTTCGCAGCGGACTGCACAGCGACAGCTACTTCCAAGCGGCGTTGCTGTTGCAGCACACGCTGATCGCGGCGAAACTCTGCGCGGCGTTGGCGGAATCTTTCAAAGACATGTCGATTGAGACGGTCATCAGCCCCGCAATCGGCGGCATCATCGTCGGACAGGAAGTCGGCCGTGCATTGGGCGTGAAGGCCGTTTTCGCGGAAAAGGACGACGATTCGAATCTCGTCTTGCGCCGTGGCTTCTCCTTCCACGAAGGCGAACGCGTTCTCGTGGCGGAAGACGTCGTGACGAAAGGCGGCCGCGTCCAGCAGACGATCGATTTAGTGCGTGAGCACGGCGCGAATCCCGTCGGCGTGGCGGTTTTGGTGGATCGCTCCGCAGGCGACGTCGATTTCGGTATCCCGATGGTCTCGTTGCTGAAATTGCAGCTACCGACGTATGAGGCGACAGAATGCCCGCTGTGCAAACAGGGCATTCCAATCTACAAGCCCGGCTCGAAATGAGCGGGTGTGGCGTCGGTGTCCCGCCGTCGCAAAAAAGCCAAAACAAACATCCGAAGCTTCTTTCACTGCGACCATAACGCAATGAAAGAAGCGAACTTAAGGAACAACATATAACATGCTAGCTTGGATCACAAAGAAAATTTTTGGCAGCCGCAATGCGCGAGTGCTGAAGAAAATTCAGCCTTACGTTACGCGCATCAACCAGCTGTATGAAGAATACCAGTCGCTGACGGATGAACAGCTACAGGCCAAGACGCCTGAGTTCAAGGAACGTCTGAAAAAAGGCGAGACGACGGATGACATCCTCTGCGAAGCGTATGCCGTCGTGAAAGACGCCTGCCGCCGTCTGATGGGCACGCAGGTGGAAGTCACCGGCCATATTCTGACGTGGGACATGATTCCGTTCGACGTGCAGCTCATCGGCGCTATCGCCTTGCACCAGAACAACATCGCTGAAATGGCGACTGGTGAAGGTAAGACGCTCGTCGCCGTCATGCCGCTGTATCTGAACGCGCTGACAGGCCGCAACGTCCAGCTCGTCACCGTCAACGACTATTTGGCGCGACGTGACTCGGAATGGATGGGCCATGTGCTCAAATGGCTCGGCATCACGGTCGGTTGTATTCAGAACAGCATGAATTCGGACCAACGCCGCGAACAGTACAATTGCGA
This sequence comes from Victivallales bacterium, assembly GCA_017548425.1. Lineage (GTDB taxonomy): Bacteria > Verrucomicrobiota > Lentisphaeria > Oligosphaerales > Oligosphaeraceae > UBA1407. The sequence continues at coordinate 49,450 of JAFZAB010000148.1, read as the reverse complement.
CGTCACCTACGGCACGAACAGCGAATTTGGTTTCGACTATCTGCGTGACATGGGCATGGCCACCCGCAAGGAGGAGCTCGTTCAACGCGATTACTACTACGCGATCGTCGATGAAATCGACAGTATTTTGATTGATGAAGCCCGTACGCCGTTGATTATCGCGGGACCCGCGAAGGAATCGACGCACATGTACGACAAACTGAAACCGTCCGTCGCGGAATTGTACCGCCGTCAGATGAAACTCATGAGTGACTGGGTTCAGCAGGCGAAAAACATTCTGGACAAGCCCGACCATACGGAAGAAGAAGAGGATGAAGCCTACACGCTGCTGGCGAAGGTCCAGCTGGGCATGCCGAAACATAAGCAGTTGATGCGCCTCATGGAAGACGCCTCCATCCGCAAAGCATTGGATAAAAAGGATTTGGAATTCCATAGCGACAACAATCGCGGCCTCCTGCAGAAGGTGAAAGACACGATGTATTTCGCCATCGACGAAAAGAGCCATGAGGCCGATCTTTCCGCTATGGGCCGCGAATTCCTCCGTCCGGGCGAAAAGGACGCATTCGTCATTCCGGACTTGCCTGCGATTTTCTCCGAAATCGATGCGGACGACACGTTGGACGACAATCAGAAGATTGAAAAACGCCGCAAGGCGCAGGACGATTTCGATGAAAAGTCGGAAGTCATCCAGAATATTTCGCAGTTGCTGCGCGCCTACTGTTTGTTCGAAATCGATGTCCATTACGTCGTGCAGGACAACAAAGTCATCATCGTCGATGAGTTCACAGGCCGTCCGCAGCCAGGCCGCCGTTTCTCCGAAGGTTTGCACCAAGCTCTTGAAGCCAAGGAAGATGTGCAGATCGAACGCGAGACGCAGACGTTGGCCTCCATCACGATTCAGAACTACTTCCGCATGTATGAGAAACTGGCCGGCATGACGGGTACGGCCGAAACGGAAGCGAACGAATTCAAGAGCATCTATAATCTTGATGTCGTGGTGGTTCCGACGAACCGTCCATGCCTGCGCAAAGATTTCAACGACCGCGTCTATAAGACGCAGCGCGAGAAGTACAAAGCGATCGTGGAAGAGATCACGGAATGCAACCAGAAAGGGCAGCCTGTTCTGGTCGGTACGATTTCCGTCGAAGTTTCCGAACTGCTGAGCCGCATGTTGCAGCGTCAGCGGATCGCCCATAACGTCTTGAACGCGAAGCATCATGAAAGTGAAGCGGAGATCGTGGCGCGGGCAGGCCAGTTGGGCGCCGTGACGATCGCGACGAACATGGCCGGCCGTGGTACGGATATCAAGCTCGGACCGGGCGTGAAGGAAGTCGGCGGCCTGCATGTCATCGGTTCAGAACGCCATGACTCGCGGCGAATCGACCGCCAGTTGCGCGGCCGTTGCGCACGTCAGGGCGACCCGGGCTCGTCTCGTTTCTATATTTCATTGGAAGACAATCTGATGCGACTGTTCGGTTCGGACCGCATCTCCGGCATCATGGAGAAGCTTGGCCTGCAGGAAGGCGAAGAACTCGAACATCCGCTGCTCAACAGAACGATTGAAAACGCGCAGCGCCGCGTCGAACAGCAACATTTCGCCATTCGTAAACGCACGTTGGAATACGACGATGTCGTCAACAAGCAGCGCGCGACGATTTACGAACTGCGCAAACAGATTTTGACGACGGACAATCCGAAAGATCTCGTTCTGGACTACGTCTATACGGCGATCTGCGATCATGTGGAAGCGGCCTACGCATCCCGCATCAAACGCGAACCCGTTGATTTCACGGATGTTAAGGCGTGGCTTATCCGCACGTTCCCGATTGGTTTCCCGCCAGATCTCTTCGCGACGCAGTACGCGAATTCGGAAGAATGCTCGAAGGCCATCATGTCCCGCATCGAAGCCGCCTTCGCCCAGAAGGAGGCGTCAGAAGGTGCGGACGCCATTGCGTTCGTCGAACGCTACATCATGCTGACCGCCATTGACGACCTCTATCAGGATCACCTGTACACGATCGATTCGTTGCGGCAGAGCGTGTCGCTGCGCTCCTACGGACAGCGCGATCCGCTCGTCGAATTCAAGGCGGAGGCCTATAAAGTGTTCGACGGCTTGATGGAGCAGATCAAGAGCAAGATCTGCCAGGATGTCTTCCGCTTCACGTTGCAGACGCAGATTGCGCAGCAGGAGACACCGCGCAGAACGGAAAACACGCAGGAAGTCCATCAGAGTCTCGACCAGTTCGGCGGAACCTCCGAGTCCGAAATTTCGACGGCTCCCACGCAGGCGAGCATCACCGTCCGCCGCCAGACGCCGAAAGTCGGCCGCAACGATCCATGCCCATGCGGCAGCGGCAAGAAGTACAAGCAGTGCTGCGGTCGGTAAACCAGCCGTTTCGCGGAGCTGAGTGAGTAGTGGGTAGTGGGAACACGGAACTCTCAAAAGTTTTCAAGAGCGAAGATTTTTCTGCCGCGTAGCGGCATCCGCCCGAAGGGCGTGACTTTACGTAGCCGTGGGCAAGCACTCGAAGAGTGCGCAGCCCACGGGAAATAAAAGGGCGATACAGGAGATAGTCCATGAACGGCATTGAACGGATGACCAGACAGCTGAACCACCAGAGCGTGGATCGCATCGCCGTCTCGGAGGAGTTCTGGGGGCTGACCGTCCCGCATTGGGTTGCCGAAGGCAAGATGAAGCAGGGCGAATCCGTCATCGACCATTTCAACATGGACATGGACACGCTGTGGACGTTCGACTACACGCTCCATCCGGACGAAAAGGACATCGTGTTGGAGGAGGATGAAGACACGCGTCTCGTCCTCAATCGCAATCATGCGAAGCTTCGCACGCATAAGAAACACGCCAGTACGCCGGAACATCTTGGCTATGAAATCAGCGACAAGGCGGATTGGGAACGTCTTGGAAAACCGTTCCTTACGCCAGATCGTCGCCGCATCAACTTCAATGGTTACCGCCAGCGGAAGGCCCATTGTAAGGAGAAAGGCCGTTTCTTCTGCTGGTCCGGCGTGCCGACGTTTGAAAACATGCATCCCATTGCGGGCCATGAAAACATGCTGATCGGCATGGCCATGGAGCCGGAATGGATCATCGACATGTCGAACACCTACGCGGATTTGAACATCAATCTGATGGAAATTCTCTTCGCGGAGGAAGGCAAGCCGGATGGCATTTGGCTGTATGAAGACATGGGCTTCCGCCAACATCCGTTCATGAGCCCTGAGATGTATCGCGAACTTCTCCTGCCCGGCCACAAGAAAATCATCGACTACTGCCACGGCCTCGGACTGAAAGTCATCATGCATTCCTGCGGCTTCATTGAACCGTTGCTGCCTGGCATGATCGAAGCGGGCATCGACTGCCTGGAAGCCATGGAAGTAAAGGCTGGCATGGATCTGCTCCGTATATATAAGGAATATGGCGAGAAGATCGCGCTGATGGGCGGACTGGATGTCCGCCCCGTTGCGAGCAACGATATTGACGGCATCCGCCGCGAACTGGATTCGAAGATTCCGTTTGTGAAGCAGAACTACGGTTTCATCCTCCACACGGACCATTCGGTTCCAGAATCGACAAACTACGATTCCTACCGCTTCTTCGTGGATTACGGCCTCAAATTAGGAACTTATTAATTTTTCTAGCCTCCTAGAATTCTAGCTTTCTAGAAAAACAATTACATTTTTTTAATTTTTCATTTGACTTTTTTATCTACCTTAATATTTTAATAAAAAATTAAAGTTATTTTCCCAATAAATCACAAAAAAAGAAGGAACCAAACATGAAAAAAATCTTGAGTTTCACATTGATCGAACTGTTGGTCGTCATCGCGATTATCGCGATTTTGGCCGCCATGCTGCTGCCCGCGTTGGCGAAGGCCCGTGAAAAGGCCCGCCAGATCTCCTGCACATCCTGCCTGAAGCAGATCGGCACGGCCGCCCGTATGTATGCGGATGACAATGACGACTATCTGATGTACACGTCCAATGCGAGCCTTTATACGGATCTGAAGGCGGCGACCGGCGAAGGCCAGTGGGCATCCTTCTGCTTCATTTATCCGTATGTCGGCGACAAAAAGATTCTGTATGGCTGCGCTGGTCGTAACACTGCCTGGACTAATTTCGGTTACGGCACGATCGTCGGTATCGGCAATGGCGGATCGGACGGCAATGCCCGTACCTATCAGAAGCGCGTCAACGAGTCCTACTACAAGGCTCCGTCGCAGATCATCTCCCATATCGACAACTACGGCTACAACAACAACATGTGGGACTGGGGCGGCGACTCCAACGGCCAGGGCTCCCTCTGGAACCGTATTCAGTCCGTTCACAACGGCAACGCGAACAACATGGTCTTCTTGGACGGCCACTGCGAAGGCCGCCGTTTCGCCGGTTTGACGACGCGCGATTTCGGTTCCAATGACCTCTACCAGAATCCGATGCTCCACCAGTAATCTGCTGGTGATAAATTGACAAACGCCTCGGCGACAACATCGCCGAGGCGTTTTTTTATGGTCCCGCGTTGCGTCTCGCCTGCGGGAAGAAGGTCCCGCGTTGCGTCTCGCCTGCGGTGAGGAAGTCCCATCGGCGTCCCGCCGTTGGGAAAAGGCATGTGCGCAGGCGGGACGCACCGCGCCACCCCCACGGCGCAGGCGGGACGCACCGCGCCACCTCACTTAAACAAATTCTTCGTGGCTTTTACGGGATCGTAGGTGTAGTTGATGCCGAGGCGGCGGAGGCCGTCTTCGTCGCCCGTGCTGGGGATGTGGGAGAGATGCATGTCGCACTGCTGGAATTGCGTCATGCAGCCGATGGCATCCTGCGCATATTTGTCGCGGTTGCTGGATGCGACCAGCGTGACCAGCGTTTCGGACAGATTCAGGCTGGATTGGCGGAGAGAACCGAGGCCCGCCTTGAAGTTGGCGACGGCTTCCAGAATGTCCGGCAGAAGCAGATGCTGGCTGTCCGCAATGCCCGCCAGATGCTTGGCGGCGTTGAGGAACATGGCGGCGGCAGCATGCATGAGCGACGAATTCTTGCCGGTGATGATGGTGCCGTCGTGCAATTTGATGGCGGCGCCGCAATGGATGCCGCGTTCGTCTTTGTCGCGTTCGGCGGCTTGCTCCGCGGCTTTGCGGGCCGCGACGACGACGTCGCGCTGTTCGGGATCGACCTTCGATTTGCCGATGATTTCGACGATGCGGTTGAAGGTGCTCTCTTCGGCGCGGCCGAGCATGTAGTCCGCCTTGATGCGGAAGTAACGCCGTTCGATTTCCAGCCGGGAGGCTTCGCTGACATCGTCGTCGTTTTCGATTCCGGAGGCGATGCAGTTGACGCCCATGTCCGTCGGCGACTGGTAGGGGCATTCCTTTCCTGTGATGCGTGTCAGCAACGACTTAAGCAACGGGAAGGCCTGCAAATCGCGGTTGTAGTTGACGGAGACGACGCCATGTGCGTCATAATGGAAATGGTCCAACGCATTGGCGTCCTGCAAATCCGCCGTGGCGGCTTCGTAGGCGATGTTGACGGGATGGTTCAACGGCAGATTCCAAACGGGGAACGTCTCAAATTTCGCATAATGGGCTTGATTGCCGAGACGGTATTCATGGTAAATTTGCGACAGGCAAGTGCCCATCTTGCCGCTGTTCGGCCCAGGGCCAGTGACAACGACAAGTGGTTGCTTCACAGGTATATACGGATTGCTTCCGAAACCGTTTTCGCTGACGATATAGTCGAAATTGTCCGGATAGCCCGCGATTTCGCGATGGAGGAAGACGCCGATGCCGTATTTTTCGAGGCGGCGTTTGAATTCGAGCGCGGAGGGCTGTCCGTTGAATCGTGTGATGACGACGCCCGCGATGTTGACGTTGCGGTTGCGGAGATCGTCGATGAGACGCATCGCGTCGTTGTCGTAGGTGATACCGAGATCGGCGCGGATTTTCTTGCGTTCGATGTCGCCCGCATGGATGCAGATGATGATGTCCGCATTGGCGGAGAGATTCTGCAACAGCTGCATCTTGACGTTTGGATCGAAGCCGGGCAGGACGCGCGCGGCATGGAAGTCACCGATGAGTTTGCCGCCGAATTCCAGATACAGCCGTTGTCCGGACGCGCCAACGCGCTCCATGATGTGTTTGGTTTGCTCTTGAAGGTATTTTTCGTTGTTGAACGGAAGCATCGGCGGAATCCTTTTTAATCGTGCTGACTGGCTAAAAACGCAAAACTATTTAAAGTAAATGTCAAATAGGATTCATCAACTTGAAAGACGGATTTTTTACGATGCGTCAGCTGGATTTATCACGATACAAGGCTTTTTTATTTGATTTCGACAACACGCTGGTGGCGACAGAGCAGTTCCACGTCCGCGCGTTCGCCCGCGCCGTCCATGACATGCTTGGTTACGACATGCTGGAGGAGGACTATCTCGATTTCGTGGGCAACACCAGCATGTGGTTGGCGGAGAAGATTTTAAAGCGTCTTGGGCGGACGGATGTGACGCCATGGGACGTGACGGTTCTCAAACGCCGCTACACAGAGGAGGATTTCCGCGCCATCGTTTATCCGGGCGTGCCTGAATTTCTTCATAAATATAAAGGACAAAAGATTTTATCCCTTGCGACGAATTCGCCGCATGTCTTCATCGACATGGCGTTGGAACGCGCGAATCTGACAGGCATCATGGATTTCGTCGTGACCGGCGACGACGCGAAACGGTTCAAACCGAAGCCGGATATTTTCCTTTTGGCGGCGCAAACGGTCGGCCTGCCTGTGGAGGAATGTCTCGCGTTTGAAGATTCCGAAACAGGGCTTCAGGCGGCGAAAGCCGCCGGATTGGACACGGTGATGGTTGCCAATCCAGGCAATACGATTCCGAATGTGATTCCGAACGATGTCTGGATTTTTACGTGGCCGCAATTGCTGGAAGCCTGACAGTCTGGAAGTTCTGGAAGTTCTGGAAGTTCTGGAAAAGATTTGGTTCCAGTAAAACCAGAACATCCAGAACATCCAGTAAATCCAGTTTTCCCGCTCCCCTCCCGCGCGAAGCGTGACGAACCGCCGAGCAGACGGAGGCCTTCTAGAGCTACGCTCGCCTATGGCTAATTGCTTAAGGCTAAACGTCTAATGCACTAATCCATAAGCCATAGGCCATAAGCCATAAGCCATAAGCGCCGCCTTCGGCGGCTTTTATGCCAATCCGGAAGATTCCAGAAGTTGCGTGTTTTCAAGCAATTCTGCCGTGTTTCCAGCGGCGAGAAGACGGCCATTCTGAAGAATGGCGCATTTCGGGCAGACACGCCGCGCAAACGTCAAATCATGCGTGGCGATAAGTTTGAACGCAGGCAGATCGTTCAGAAGCGTAGCGAGTTCACGACAGGCCCGTGGATCCAGATCGCTGGTCGGTTCATCCAATAAAATCGCTTCTGGACGCATCGCGAGAATTCCCGCGAGGGCGACGCGGCGTTTTTCGCCGCCGGAAAGTCGCGTGACGTCACGTTTGGCAAGATGTGCAACTCCCATCGCCTTAAGAGCGTCCGCCGTGCGCGTTGCGACTTCTTCCGGCGGCAGGTCGAGATTGGTGGGGCCAAAAGCGACGTCTTCTTGAACCGTTTGGTTAAACAATTGCGCATCAGCATTTTGGAAAACCATTCCAATGCGTTTGCGAATGACATGCGCGTTCTTTTGGGTGACAAGCAGTTCGTCGATCAGGACTTTGCCAGACGTGATGGGAAATAGTCCGAGAATGGCGGCCAGCAGCGTGGATTTGCCCGCGCCGTTTGCTCCGAGAATGGCGTAGGCGGCGTTTTCCGAATCGAATTCAGCGGTGAATTCTTGCAGCGCGGGAATGCCGTCACGTTCAACAGTTGTGTTTTGGAAGGAGATTTTCATTTAGAGGAAGTAACGGAAGCCGCAGAGCGCGGCAATGAAAAGAATGGTTGCGAACCATTCGCGTGGGGTAGGGCGTTTAGCTTTGGGAAGAGGGCGGCGAGCGTCGAAAAGACGGCATTGCATCGCAAGATAGATGGTGTCGCCGCGTTGCGCGGCTCGCAGGAAAGTACGGGCGATGATGGCTCCCCAATGCTTTAGGGGGATTTTCTTGGAGGAGGGGGCACGAAGATGATAGGCGGTCGTGATGGTTCGCGCTTCTTCGAATGAAAGTAGTAAATAGCGGAAAAGCAATTGAATCTGTAGGACGATGATGCAGGGGATGTGGAGGCTCGACAACGCCGCGGAGATGTTGGAAATGGACGTGGTGGCGGCCAGCAAGGTGACGGTCGCCACCGTTCCCAACGTTTTGCAAATCATAGACAATAGGGCGACTACGCCGCCCGGCAACGCCATGCCGGGCAGGACGGCGACGAGTGCGCGGTCATACCAGCAGTTGGCCAGCCCTGCGCACAGGATGAATGGCAGTGCGATAACAGCGCGTTTCAAAAGGAAAAACGGCGATATGCGGCAGATGGCTGCAAACACAAAAGGCAATGTCGCAAATATCGCCGTTCCAACGAGATCGTACATACGGAAAGAGACGGCAAGCACCAAATAGGCGCATGCCGTCAGTATTTTCGCCAGAGGGGAGACATCCCCCAATGGACCATGTGATGCGTTCTGATGGGTTTTCAGAACGGCGATCGCGTTATCAAGCGGACTGTTCAAGATCGGGATTCTGTTGCTGCTTGTTGGCGTGTTTGGTTATAATCCATGCGATTCCCACGAGAACGAGAGCGCAAATGATGCAACCGACGAGACCGGAGACGGTTGTGCCCAAGAAGCCGCCTTCTTCCTCTTCCGCGGCTTGCGCGGCGGCGCTTTCAGCGGGTTGTTCGGCGGGTTGCTCTTCTTCTTCACCCTTGAAATCGTAATCCGGAAGGATGGCGGTATGTTCGGTGATTTTCTCGGAGAGTTCGTGGATTTTGGTGGTGGAGGCGTTTTCGACTTCCGTGGAACCAGTCAGACGTTCGATGGACCATTCGAGACCGTCAGGATCACCACAGGCGATCAAGGAGAGTCCGCCGCCAATGACAAGTGCCGCCAGCCCAAAGACTAACGCCAGATTCTTGAGGGAGAGGCGATTTTCTTCCAGTTTTGTTTCCATGAAATGCGGGACGTTCTTGTGGACGAAAACCAACACGATACCAGTCGCGATTCCTTCGACAAGACCGATGGCGATGTGAATCGGAAGCATTGCCGCCGCGAATGTGCCAAACGGCAGTGACGTCACGCCTGAAGCAAGCGTCTGCAACGTCACGCAGAAAGCACCCAATTCCAACGACGCTACACTTGCGACAGCGGCGGCCGCAATGGTGCGGCCAGGATTGAATTCCTTGCCCGCCAACGGTTTAAAGATGTATTGGTATCCAAGGAAACATCCAAAGAATCCCATGTTGAACAAATTACAGCCGAAGGCTAGCAGACCTCCGTCTGCGAAAAGGAGACATTGAATCAATAGGATGCTGGCCATGACAATGAACGCAGGGGCGGCTCCCAACATACATGCAAGTATCAAAGCACCCGCGACGTGACCGCTCGAACCAGTGCCAGGGATTGAGAAGTTGATCATCTGGGCGGCGAAAACAGCCGCTCCCATCATGCCCATTAGCGGAATCCGCTTCTCATCGAAATTATTCCGCATCTGTTTGACGGAATAGCCAAGTGCCACTCCTGAAACAACATACATCGCGCCACCGACAGCCGGTGACAGCAAGGCATCTGCCATATGCATTTTGAGGCTCCTTTAAATAATATTGAATATTTAGGTTCAGGATACTGAAATAATATAGCGGTTTTTTATTTCCATTTCAACTTGCTTGAAATGCTTTTTAGAACATTTGTATTTATCGTATAGCTATGAAGCTGTTGTATTTGCTTTAAGCTTTTAGCTCTGCGAAGGGGTGATGTTCCATGTTCCATCGCGGTGGTTGACATGGACGCGTGTGCCGTCGGCGAACGTCGTCTCCTCTTCCAGACGGTCGTTGCTGAGGAAGCGATGGTCTGTCATCTCCTGCAAAGCGACGCGTTTGTTCAGTTCGCGCCATGGTTGCAAATCTGCAACCGCTTCCGCCGTAGCGTCTAATGAGACATAGGGAATGCCCGCGTTGAGCAATCCGCACAAGTAGGGGATGCGGTTCTTCGGAATCCAACTGCCGGGGCTGGGCTGATGTGACGACGCCCATGGCGTGATCAACGCGTCGTGATAGACGAGATTGAAGAGCGGCACGGGAACGCCTTGGCAGTCGCCGCTACCGTCGATGGCGAAACTGAACGGTAGATGGTGGACCATGTCGATATACGGAATTGTCCAATCCTGTCCTTCTTCGGAACTGACGATGCCCCATGCGTGGCGGATGTAGCCGATGCATTCTGCGCGATACGCCTTTGATTCCGTCCGCGTGACAGGATGTTCGGGATGGGTGCATTCGTCCGGTTGGACGACGGAGAAGACATCCAGATACGTGCCGTCGAGCTGTAGTCCAGCCGCCGCGAAATAGCGATTGTTGCGACGGACGAACTCCGGCGAGAAGCGGTTGCAAATAAAGCCGTTATAACCGCCGCACCAGTAGTTTCCAAGCCAGTGGGAGCCGTCGAAATGACGGACATGGTGGTCGCTGTTGTAGCCCGCCGCACGGTCGTAATAGTCGCGATACTGCTGATGGAGGGCGAACAAATAGCCCTGTTCATGGCATTTTTCATTGATGGCCTTCACGCCGTCCGCCCCGCCTGCGGCTTCGCCGATTGGAACGGAATCAGGCTCGAGCGAATCATAACCCCAGAAGCCCCATCCGTCCAGATGCATGTATGCGTCGCGCAAGCCGTTGTCATATAGTTTGCCGAGCTTTTCGATGATGTCTTTCGGCGGCAGATGTTGGTAATTTTTCTCTGGATTTTCATGATTAAAGGAACGCGTGTCCGGCTGGAACCAATACAGGATGCCTGTGTGGATGACCGCGCTGCCGATCATTTTCGCGACTTTTGGCGACCGCGCGATTTTCTCCTGCAGTGACATGAAATGGCCCGTCATTTGCGCATGTTCGCGATAGGCCTTCGCCATCGTGACGTAATTGCCTTCCGCAAATGCCTTGATGCGAATGCGCCGCGCATAGCGGAATTCTCCAAGTTGCGGAATGAAGCGTGTTTCCAACTGCGTCGGGCCGCCTGCCGGATGATGGAACACGACACCGAAATCATCATGTGTCTCGATGATCATCATAGCGGCGCTACCATGATTTTCAACGCCCCACCACGGCATCGTCAGGATGCGTGTATCGGCCAGAAAGATGTTGGATTCGGGATCGAGCGCATCGGGATAGCCGACGATTTCACGCGGCCAGTCTTTGGGAATCAGCATCCCCTGCATGAACGGAATGACGGTTGTCTCGACACAGTCATTGGCAAAACCACCAGGCCAGCGGCATTCCTTCACACGCTCCTCCTGATTCTCCAAAGCACGGAATTCCAAGATGATATCGCTTGTCTGCCAATCCAAACCAATGAACAAAACGACGCCCAACTTCAGTTCGATATCGTTTTTGACAAAACCATCCAAGCAGATCCGCCAACCGCCGATGGCTCCGAATTCCTCCCATGTGGCATGGCGGTTTTTCGCATCGGAAAACTGCACATCCAATTTATCATTCCCCTTGGCAACAAGCATGGATGAAGCGGCGGACGACAGTTCCCAGTTTGTCTTGCGTAAAAACTGCACGGTTCGCAAATCCTTTGGAATCACGACAGATACGTCATTAACCTGTAGCCGCCAGCCGTCTGCGGTCTCGTCATGTTTCACTCTGTTGACCGCCAGAAAATCCTTTGGGGACGTGAAATTGTTCATGGATTTTTTCCTTTTCTACTCCTTGAATGGCATGGGACGCGAGACGGGAGACGCGAGACGAGAAGGTAGGGTTGGTCCTGCGTCTTATTGTCTTACGTTCACGTCTCTCGTCTCAAGTCTCTCGTCCGATTATTCCTTAATGACCTTATTTCCTGTAACAACAACGTTTTCAACAGTTTCCGGATCAATATAGACGCCTGGCTTCGGGACGTTCGGCGTTTCGATATATGTATTGTTCACGATCTTCACGTTCTGTGCATGCGTCAGATAGAAGCAGCCGCGATAGTCCTTCGGGGATTTACGTTTCTGCGGATTGCGGAACGTGTTGTTGCGGAACGTCACATTGCCTGCCGAACTGATGAACGCCACCAATCCGTAACTGTCTGTGAACGTGTTGTTTTCAAACAGGATATCGTGCAGAATCGGATAGCGTGTGCGCTCCGTGGAAGGATCGGTCTTCATATAGACACCCATGTAGATGTCTCTGACTTTGCCGTCGTTACGCACTTCGCTTGGATCAGACTGCTCGAAAGAGCAGTCGCGAACGACGATGTTTCCCGCGCCGTAACCTTCGCTCCAGACGTTGAATGTATAGCCTGTTTCAACCTTCAAAGCACCCATCTGGCTGTGACGGAAACGGCAGCGCTCCACGGTGATGTCGTGGCCGAGTAGCAGGATGCCGCGTGCGCGGTTGTCGTGGAAGAAGCAGTCGCGCAGGATGACGTTGTGCGAATTGAAATTCCAGTTGAAGATAATGAAACCGTCGAATTTCTGTTCGGGAATCGGCTGGTCGAATGTGATTTCGTACGTTCCTGTATTACGGTCGATTGTCTTCACGGATTTGATGGGCGCTTTGAAGCCGCTCGGCGAATAGTCGCCTTGACGCAACTCCAATGGAGCTCCCGGAACGAAGCTCCAACCTGTGCTACGGGCGTTTTGTGTCGTAACCGAATAGTCGCCGGTCTTACGGCAGAAGGCCGTGCAGTCGTGGACGTTAAGACAATCGTCGGAACCGTAGCAGAAGTCGCAGTTCAGCATTTTGAAATAGCCAAGCGACTGGCCGATATGGCAGTGGTCCGCCGTGCAGGAGATGACGCGCCGTTCGTCGTCCTGCGGCGGGCGGATGTTCACATTGATGAACTGTGTAAACTTCTGTTTTCCAGTAATCAACGTCGCATGACCAGGCGTGGAGAGAATATCGATATTCTCCAACGTCAGATGGCGGTTGTTCGACATGCCGATGCAGTTCATGTCATAGTAGTAATGCTGCAGGCGGTAGATCTGGCCGACCTTGAAGCCGTTCGGCCCGCTTTTGATACGCATGACGTTGCCGCTGATCCATTCGAAGTTCGGTATGTTGCGACCTTTGTACATTTCCAACGCTCGCTCGATGTCGCCTTCGTAGCCGATGGATTTCACAGTGGGATCCCATGGCGACAAGAACGCCATGCGCGACGTCTTCGCGGGATAGTCTTCGTAATGGATGAATTTGAGATCGTAGCTTTCTTTCGTCGTGGCAACGACTTCCACAAGACTCGCCAACGGCTCGCGCTCCCAGTCCCAGTCGAATTTCAGATTCTTTACGACGACGCGATCGCAACCATTGACATACAGACTGCAGTTGCGTTTTCGCCAACAGATGAATCGCGCACCTTTGCCGTCCAATGTAAAGTCTTGGATATCCGTGACTTTGATGGGATTGTCGTCATCCAGACAACGGTAATCGCCAGGCGCCAGTTCGAGAACGGACGCCTTGTTTTCGCGGCAGTAGGCGATGGCTTTGTTGATGGCCGCGAAATTATGGTCGTTCTCCGTGGAGAAACCGAAATCTGATGCTTTTACGACAGGGCCGCCAGTCTCACGTGGGCGTTCTACGTCGAACTCCTCCGCGCCTTTCGGTAGTTCGCCGTAGTCGCCCGCGAACTGCTCGCCACCGACTGGAAAGAACTGATCTCCGGGCATTTCGAACACTTCGAAATCCGACACGGTGAATTTGATGCGATTGTGCGAATGGAATTGCAGCGAATAGTCCGTGTGCTCACCTGTGCGGAAACGGAATTCCTCTATCTTGCTGCCACTGTGGTCGCGGATGGTTTTCGACAGTGTGTCCTGAGTCGGATTCCAAATCGAACGCGGACGGCTAAGTATCTGAAGCATAGCATTTTCCGCACGGCCTTCCGCGACTTTCAGCCGCAGTTTCGCCAAATACGATGTATTCGGCTTCAGCATACCGACCTTTAGCCACAGTTGTGGACGCCACGCCGTGTTCTCCGGAGCGTCGAGCGTATCCGCCGTGAAGGATTCGCCGTCTTGCGTAATCGTCACGTCGCCAGAATGTTCGATTTTCGTCGCGTCGCCGAAGCCTTTCACGATGCTCGTGCGGGTGGCGACCGGCGCGGAAACAGCCGTCAGCGCCGTCAATAAACAAACCATGTATCTTGCTGACATAGCGATATTTCCTCCTATATCACTCCGCGACGATCAAGGCGCCGCCGCAGGTTTTCATCGTGAGGATGTAGGAGCCATCGGCCTTTTTTGTCAATGGCGCGCCAACAGCTTTAACGTTGAAATCGTCACAGCGGAATGTCACGTTGAATGTCTTGTTCGACTTGTCCATCGGATCGTCCGCCGCGAAAACCATCAACGCGTAGGAGCCGTCAGCCTTTCGGGAGACCATCTGACCGATGATCAATTCTTCGCCGTTTGCCGCCTTGACATCGCGGAACACGCCTGTGTTCAACGCTTCGACGGGCTTCGTGTTCTGCAGTCTGGCCAGCCACGGTGAATCCGCCTTGAAGCCAACGAAATGCGTGGAGGCGTTGCGGAAACGCATGTATTCGTCGCTCAACGCATGCAGTTCGGCGTTGACGACCTTCAGTTTGTCGTACTGCTGTGTCTTATTTCCTTTGTCATCAAGCACTTGGTTATGCCACCAGCCAGCCGTGTAGCAGGCCCAGATGATGTTTTCCGCGCCAAACGCCATGGACGAATAGGCCTGGGCGCGCAGTTGGTTTTCGCTGATCCAAATCTCAGGCTTGTTGGAATTGACCTGCAGGACGATCCACAGGCTGCGGCCGCTCTTGCGGCAGGCGTCCGCCACGATGCGCAGATTTTCGTAATGGCCCGCCACGGAGGCGGAATACATGTAGAAATCGTAGCAGATGTAGTCGGCGGCGATGTTTTCGCAGTAGCGGTCGATATGCTCCGCGTATGTCGGCGTGCCCAGCTGGTTGACGGTCTGTTGCGCATTGTTCTTCGCGACGGAGGCGTAATTCGGATACAAGTTCAAGTACGGGAACTGTTTAGGGAAGTTCTTATCGACGAATTTCAGGACTTCGCCATAGTACGGGAAATCGAGCGCCGACGGCTCGTCGCCTGTGTCGATGCCCCAGATGGCGGGATGATCTTTGAACGACTGTACGCCTTTTTCATAAGCACTCCACGGATTCTTTTCACGCATCGTGCCCGCATTGTCGCCGTCGCCGCCCCACCAGCCAGGCAGAATACCTGTCACAATCGCGCCGACGTTGTATTTCGTGAATAAATCAAGCGTCTTTGGATCGTTCTGCATGCAGACGACAAAATCGATGCCGCAGTCGGCCAGATCTTTGACATGCGCTTCCGAGCAGGCGTACGGTCTCAGAAAATACGTTCCGATATTCAGGCGGTTGCGGTTCATTCTCGTGTTCATTTCTTGGGCTCCTTTTTCTATTAACGTTATTTTTTTAGATTTATAAGATATACGGCAAGAAACACAAAATACCAAACAGCCAGTGAGAATAAGCGACAGCAAACGATTCATGTGCATGGTGGGTTCCTTTTTTGCTTGAAAGGGACTAAAGGGACTAAAGGGACTAAAGCGACAGGGGCGTCCTTTTTGTCCTTTTCGTCTCTTTCGTCCTTTTTTTATTATTTCCAAAACTCGTATGTATTCGTAACGGTCACGCGGCCTTCTTTCGGCTTGCTCCACTGTTCGAGATTAAGCCGTTTTTCCTCTGGTTTCATATTGACGTAGCAGAAGTCTATCTGATTGGCGTCGAATGTGTTAACGATACCGTAGATTCCGCTCGCCAGTTTGTTCACGAAGCCCCACTTGCCATCTGGGCAATCCGTCCCGCGGAAGTATTCATTCGTGCTGCCATTGTCTGACAATTGAATCTCCTTCGCGTTGTCGCCGTGATACAGGACGAGAACGTTCAATTTCGGGAAGACAACATTGAACGCAGGATGAATACGCAAGACCTGCGGGCCTTTGCCGACAAGTTCGCTGGTGACTTTAAAGCCCGCGCGATCCGGCAGAAGTTCAATGCGGCGCGTCAACGTCTTGCCATTTCCAAGTGACGCTTTCATCGTGACATGCGATGCATCACGCTCCGTCACGTCATAAACTTCCCGCCAGCCCGCCGACTGATATTCGGCGGAACTGTATTCTTCATAGCCGCCGCTGAACGGATCGTAGCCATTGCTGTTGTCGCCGAAGATTTTCATCATCTCACGTCCGCCCAAGTCTTTACAACTCCAGACACGTCCGCCCATCGATGGAATGACCATTACACTTCCGTGTTCGTTGGATAGCTTCACGATTTCAACGTCTTTCTGGCTGTTGACCATCTTCGACTTCAGCCATGCCATGTATTGATCATGGTTGCCGCCTTCGCGAATGGATGTCAGTTTGACGGCCGCCGCCGCATCTTCAAACCGTTTTGCGATGGCGACGCAGTCTGTGGAATTCATGGCAACCAGCTTATCGTCGCGCAGATAATAGCGTGATGTCGCCAGTTGCAACCGTGTGTACCACAACGGCATATGCGCGACGGCGGCGCGACGGGCGAATGTCTCGTCGTTCTTTGCGGCCTGTTCCGCCATTTCCAACATCGCATCCGCAATGTTCAATTTCACGTTGTCGTTCAGATAGGTTGACGGATGCGCGTAGATGCGGACATGCGTGTTGGATGTCGTGCCTTTCGGGCCGCACAGCCAATCGTGCATATAATTAATGTATTCACGGATATATGGCGCGGCGGGGCCGTAATAACCATCTGTGAATTCGCGAATGCCTTTCTCAACATCGAAATCGCTGTCCCACAACAGTTTAGCGATGAGATAAGCACGCAAATCCTGTAATTCGCCGCCAAACGTGAAGTTATTGCCCTGTTCGAACAGGCCGCGAACGCCCCACTTTTGGTAGAATTTTACATTCTTCTGAAGCGTCCGTAGGTTCGGGAAGGGCTGCGTGCTGTGCGCAAAATTAATCGTATAGTCCCAAACGGACAGATACGGCGCGATTTTCGACCAATCTTCGATGTCTTTTACGAACGAATGGTTGAAATCGCATTCGTCCAAACCATGCGCGAAGCAGCATTCAATGGAGCAGAGCCGCACAATCACATTGTGCGCGGGCTTCACGAATTTTGGCGCTTTCCGCGTGTATGTGTAAGCCAGTGTATCGACTTTCACCGTCGGAAATTCCTTTTCGACAGCCGCGGCGATGGTGTTCACGAAATGGAGCAGGGGGCCCGCCTGGCTACCTTCCTTTTCGGCCAAGGCTGTGCAATTTTCGCATTCACAATAATTCCGCCAGTCGTTCTGCGAGACGCTGACGGCGAACGGCAGTTTCTCCGAATGGCGAAGCCAATTCAGAACTGTTTCTGTCGCAATGCGTTTCACATCCGGATTCGTCAGGCAAAGCTGCGTCCGTTCCAACAGCCGCTTGCCTTTCACCAATGAATAGTATTCCGGATGCGTCGCGCCATACGTCTGAAGCGGCACCAACGCGCTGAACGTATGGACCCAGCCGCGATACATGTAGTTGCCGCCCCATTCGGGACGATCCATGTCCATGGCGCTCAACTTCAACGGCACGATCATCTGCGGATTCTGCCAAATCGTCTTGTAGCTTGTACGGCGGTAATCGAACGGCGGGACATGCGTCTTTTTCATGGGCGAGACGTCGATGACGCCCGTCTTCGGGAAAACGGTGCAATCCGTTGTAAACCAACGCCATCCGAGTTGTTCCTCAAGAAAATCATACATGGCGTAGAGGACGCCGCGCTGTCCGCCGCCGAGCAGCAAGCCATCAGACCGAAGCTCCACATGGATGCCGTCAAAACGCAGTTTTTCATAATCGACAGACCATGCGGCGCGTTTCGCTTCTGGAACGCGGCCTATATAGATCGGCAGTTTGCCGTTTGGTGCATCGCCATCAATGATTTCCAGAAGCGTTTTCGACTGCTTTTCAAGCAGTTTCTGCAATTCCTTACAGGCGTTTTCTTCCGACGGCGTCGCATTGGCGGGTTTCACGATGACCCACTGATTCAACGGCTTGCCCGCCAACGAAATCTGGCAGTTGCCATATTCGGACAGATTTTTTTCCATGGCGGCGATGGCTTCATCCACACTGTCCAGCCCGCCTTTCATCCATTCTCGGCCAGGCTTTTTGGATTGATTTTCCATGAACGTTTTGATTTTCTCGCGGCTGTTCTGCAACGCTTTCAGATTAGCCATGTTTTCAGCCCACGTGCCTTGCGATATCTGGGTGTTTTTGGCGGCAAGACAATTCAAGTGCTTTGGGTTGTTGCCTTTATACGCTTCCAAACCTTGTAGGCAGGCGTCAATCCATTTGTTGAGATCGACGTTTTTCATCAATTCCGCCATGCGCAGATGCGCATCTGGAAAATCATAGCAACCGGCGGCGAGCATGCCTGTAACATGTTCCAGTTTCGCATCTTCCGATTCTGAGCGTTGCGCCATTAGGCAGTGGAATTCGGCCACTTCGCGGCGGTCGTTCGGATTGATGGCGGTCCATGCCGCCTGTGCGTCGCCATGATCCAGATGCCAACGCATAAGCAACTGGCGTTCATGCGATGTCTTATTTGCTTTGGCCGCAATATGTTGCGCTGTCTCTTCAGGCGACAGGACTTCCACCATTGACATGTCGTCGATGAACGCCTCGCCCGGCCCGCAGTCCAAAAACGCGAGCGGCATGACGGCGATCGTGTCCTGAATCGTGAAAATCCGTCGTGTGACGCGCGTCCAATCCTTCATGTCTTTCACGACGGGCGGCTGTTCGCCTGCGCAGAACCAGCCGTAACAATTATAATTATAGGAATAGAGCGCTATGACGCCATTGCCTTTTACATAGGCCGACAGCTCATATGTCGCATAGCGATTGACCTTTATGATGCGCTGACCCATGCTCTTCCAGTGGATTTTCGCATCCGATTTCAGCGTGCCGCAGTTGCCGCTGCGGCCGCCGGGCACGCCATTCGCTTCGAAATCGCCACCCTCCCAAAGATTGATGCTTTGCTGTCCGAAAACCGCAACCGCCAGAAGAACCACCAGAAGAAAAGAACGTTTGCCCATAGTCTAGTCCTATTATGAAATGTATGGTTACGCGGAAGCGTGACCCACAGAACAAGAGGGCCACGCTTTCGCGTGGCCCGTAGAACAGGAAGATCAATCGTTGAACAAAATCTTTGTGATGCCGCAGACATCCGTGAAGCGGTCGAAGCGGCCGTAACCGCCCGCGTTTTCGATGCTCTTCGGATTGTGGGCGTCCGTGCCGATGGAGAACGTGCAGCCAGTCTCGCGGGCCAACGTCATCATGCGGACGTATTCGGGCGAGAATTTGTCATCGCCGACGCCGTCGTTGCCGTCGATCGGCTTCACCGCGCAGGAGTTGATTTCAATCGCGCAGTTCGCCTGTTTCGCCGCTGTAAAGCATTCAATATATTCATTATCCGTAATCATCGACTGAATGAGACGCGGCATTTCGGGCGTCCAGCCCATCGCGTGGAACGGATGGACGACGGATGTCGCCATGCCAAGATCCATGACTTCCATGAAACGGCGGATCATCAATTCTTTGATGCCCTGCGGGTCGTTCAAATCAGCAGGCCGCGTGAAGCCTTTCATATGGAAATGGTCTGGCGGAATCAGCACGTAATCGAAAACGGACATCGCTTCACGGCTCAACGCAACATGTTTGCCGCCAAGGAATTCCGTCTCGCAACCGAACAAAATCTTCAAGCCGCCGCACTGCGCCTGGCATTCAGGCCCTTTCAACAGTTCTTTCAACTGAAGCACATGCTCGACATCTTGCGGCGCATACCAGTTTGAAGAGCCTGGAACTGCCTTGTCCCACAGATGGTCCGAAAATCCTAATGTCTTAATGCCAAAAGATTTGCAGACGCGCATGAAATCCTGCGGATAGGATTCGCGCGCGGCGCATGCGGACAAAAACGTGTGGGTATGGATGTCGCTTGTGATTTTCATTGGTCTTTTCCTTTATTATTATATGGGATATCTGGAATCTTTGTTACTTACCAACGGCCAGACGAGCCGCAAATTTCTCCGGCAGATTCGCCGCACGGATTTTCTCCTGCGTGATTTTGAAATTGTAGGGGATGCGCGAAATCGCCAATGTGTGTTCTTCGAACTCGTAATAGACGATGCAGGCCCGCGGATCCGTATCTCGCGGTTGGCCGACGGAACCCACGTTCACCAAAACCTTTGCGTCTGGCTTGATGGTCTGTTTGCGGATGTAATCAACGTACGGTAGTTCCTCCCCGCGATCCACGCCGATCAACGGCGAATGGCTGTGGCCACAGAAGCAAAGCGGATACTGCTGATATTCAAAATTCAGCTTGATGGTCTCTTCATCACGGCAATAATTGTAGTGGTTCGGCGTGTTCGAGCCATGGATTAAGTTGAAATCTTCATCGGACGCAAGCGATTCCGGAAGTTTCGCCAACCAATCAACATCGTCGAACGACAGCTGTGTCTGCGTCCATTCGATGGATGTCTTAATATCGTCACGCAAACGTTTTGTGATGTCCGCCTCAAACAGCATGGAGCAATAGTCGTCATGGTTCCCTTTGATGGTGGGAATTTCGCGGGAGCGGATG
Organism: Victivallales bacterium; assembly: GCA_017548425.1. Taxonomy (GTDB): domain Bacteria; phylum Verrucomicrobiota; class Lentisphaeria; order Oligosphaerales; family Oligosphaeraceae; genus UBA1407. The sequence continues at coordinate 28,702 of JAFZAB010000148.1, read as the reverse complement.
ACGTCAATGCATTCCTTTGGATTCGGGCCATATCCGACGACATCGCCAAGACAGATGATCATATCCGCGCCATGCGTGTCAATTTCTTGTAGCACGGCGTTCAAGGCTTCCAGATTCGCGTGAATGTCACTGATGAAGGCGATTCTTGTCATAATTGGTTTCCTTTCTATCTTGAAGCAGCCGCTGTCCGTTGTCGCCGAAGCGTTTGCGGCTTACTTGCTCTTCCATTCCCGGAATGGCTTGTCCGCCAGATTCTGGTTGCCATAACGGTTGTCGGCCGTCACGTCCTCTCCAACCCAATCTGGCTTCTCGAATTTTTCGTCTGTGCTCTCCAATTCGATTTCCGCCACGACGAGCCCTTTGTTTGCTCCGAAGAATTCGTCCACTTCCCAGCAGTTGTCTGCGAAATTCACATAATGACGCGTTTTTTCCACGATGCGTCCGCCGCAGAATTCCGCCATCATCGTCTCGGCGTCTTCAAGCGGAATCGGATATTCGAACTCATAGCGGCTGATGCCGCTTGCCAGTTTTTTGGATTTAATGGTCAGTTTCGCGGATTTATTGTCGATAATCCGCACACGCACGTTATAGCCTTCCGCCCGTGTGAAATAGCCTTGCTTGATCGTGACATGGCGCGTCGCCTGCGACCGCCATCCGTCATTCTTCGGCAAAAATTTCAGCTCCGTCTCAATCATCGTGCGTTGTTCTCCGCGCCCTTAACCTTATTATATATCCCAAGCAGCGATTGCGCCACCGAATTCCACAAATATCCTGCGACATCTTCGCCGGCCTGTTCCTGAACGGATAACCGCCTGACGGCATGCGCGACATTTATGCGCCCTCCGTCGTCGCAAGATACTCCTTGCAGCCTTTTCGATGGGCGAACACTTGAATATATCGCCGTATGGGAGACATTAGCAACTCGTTGAATGCACCGTGTTTAAGCAAATAAATGGCATCGCGAGCGCATTCCATGGCGAAACGACGGCAACAGGCGAACAACGGCGGAATCTCTCCGTAGATCCGTCCATCCGCGCGGCCTTCGTTAAAGAATCGCACCCAAAGCTGCCGGATCGTGTAGTTGTGCGAATGTTTCACGAAAGCTTCCGGACAATACACAATCCGCTCGCCGCGCTGACGGCTCCGCCATGTCCATTCAATATCTTCCGAATATTGAATTCCTTCGTCAAACGGATAGTCCAATAACGCTTGGCGGCGTATCGCCGAACTCGCCAAAGAAAAGAAATTCCGCCAATTGGCAGAAATTTTGCCGTCACCGAAAGCGCGTTCCGAATCTTTTCGAACCAATGCCTGCGCATCGTCCCGCGGCAGCTGATCGCCGAAAACCGCTATGACGGAATCATCTTCCAGCATGGGTGCGAGCAACTTGGACAAATAATCATGACGACAGGGCACCGCATCCGCATTGTTGAAAACGATGATGTCACCATGGCATTGCGGAATGGCCCGATTCAATGTCTTGCCCGGCACATAACGCCCTTCGGGCCTTTCCAGACGGATGACCTGTGGAAAAGACGCGATGATTTCCGCCGTTCCATCCGTTGAGGCATCATCACAGGATATGATTTCAAAATCCTGAAAATCCTGCGCAAGCAACTCCTTCAACGTGTCGGATATGAATTCGATATCGTTATGGGAGCGAATGACAATGCTTACTTTTGGCATGGTCCCATATACCCTGGCGGTTAGGTGAAACCGTCACTTAAACGAACTGATCGCCGTCTCGACATCGTCATAGATGTCAAAGATTCGATAGACTTTCGTGATGTCGAACACGACACGCGGTTTGGGCTGAAGGCAGGCGATTTTCAATTGGCCGCCCTGATGGGTGATTTCCTGATGGGCGAACACAATCGCACCAAGTCCTGAACTATCGATATAGTTCATCTGGGACAAATCAAGCAGAATCTGGTGACTGGTCTTGGTTGATGTCATGAGCATTTGCTTGAATTCTTCAGCACAGCCCGCCACCAAGCGACCTATCACCTTGATTTTCAGCACATTTCCGATTTGTTCCGTATTGGTTTCCATGAGTTCCTCCACTCCCCGCAGGCTTTGTGGATCACGTTATTCAAATGGCAGCCGTTAATGCCATTAACATTGATTTACACTAAACACGCATTATACTAATCATAATTTAACAGCAAAAAAGAAATAATCAAGCAATTTTTTAAGACTTTATAAGAAACAGTAGGATTTATCATGACTATAGCCATCAAGATCCATATGGACAACGGCTGTGAAGATTTGTTCCCGCGAAAAGCGCATGATGATGATGCCGCCTTTGATCTTCGCTCCCGTGTCGATATCATCATCCCAAGCGGGAAGATCATGCTTGTTCCGACAGGTGTCTTCATGGAACTGCCTGTCGGTTACGAGGCGCAAGTGCGTCCAAGAAGCGGACTTGCGTTAAAACACGGCATCACCGTCCTCAACACGCCGGGCACGATTGACGCAGGTTATCGCGGCGAAGTCGGCGTCATTCTCATCAATGCCGGAGAAAATGATTTCGCCATCGCCCGTGGCGATCGCATCGCCCAGATGGTCATCCAGCAGCTGACGGACGTCCAGCTCGTTTCCGCGGAAGCGCTTTCCGAAACCGCCCGCGGAGCAGGCGGCTTCGGTTCGACTGGTGTCAAAAATTCTTGAAAATAAATATGTTAGAATAACGGTGTGCCTGGTTGGGACACAACGTCCAGTTGTGGTGCATGCGTGAGAACATCGCGCACGTAGTAATTTCCGTCTAAATCCATGACACGCAGTTGATTAGGCTTTTTCTGTGAGAATCCGATGGCGAAGGGAGTCGCATGATTTGGCAACGGCAGGATGCAATTGCAATGTCCTTCCCATGAGAACGTCTGGATGCCCAGATCGGTCGCCGCATAAAGGCGGTCTTGGTCATCGACGCAGATGCTTGTCGCGCCAACTAATTCCAGATCATCTGCAACATGAAGCCGCGCAAAGGGATACATGTCATGCAAAGTTCCGTCCTTCGCGATCCGGAAGGCATAGACAAAGCGTTGGTAGATTGAACAGACATATAAAAGCGATTTGTCGCAAGACAGCGCCATTCCCGCTACCGCGAAATCCAGTTTCGCCACGCATTTCTTTTTGTCATGAATTCGCAGGTAAATTTTCTTCGGTTGCTTTATCTGTTGATAATACGTGCCGTATGGGCTGCTGGTCTGATAGTTTGCGACATTGACCAACCAATCGTTGTCACCGCCGTCTTCTTTCCATGAAGAATCCATTGTCACGATGTCCGCCACGCGCTCCGGCAGATGGCGGATGCCGACAGGCTTCGTCTTCCAGCCTTTCCAGATGAAACGCAAGCCACGTTCCATGACATCCGCGTCGCGGGAGCCGACGCCGTGCTTCCCGCCTTCGAACAGTTCGAAATCATATTCATAGCCGCCGTATTCCATCGCTTCTTTGGCTGTCAATGCTTCTAAGTGCCAGTCACCAGCGGAGTTGCGCATATCATCCGTTCCTGCCGTCATGAAACAGCGAATCGGTTTCGTTTCGTATTTTCGCATGTAGGCGAGCAGTTCTTCCCCGCCGCGAAACGATGAAAACGTCGGACTGTTGATGAGACAGCGGCGGAAGTAGTCGTTACGCTCCCAACAGGCATTCCATGAGCAGATTCCGCCGGACGAACAGCCGCAAATCGAATGCATGTCATATGAGTCGGATAGCGTTATGTCCTTCGGTAGCACTTCTTTTTGGATGGCGGGAATCACTTCGTCGATGATGAAATTCGCGTAGCGCGGGCCGAGGCTGTCATATTCGATGGAGCGAATACGACGTGCCGTTCCGCCATCGATCAATGACGGCATGACTCCGGGCTTCACGCCGATGGTGATGATCGGTGGAACGGCTTTTTCCGTTACAAGTTTTTCCAAAACGGCAGGCTCGCATTCGCGCATGCCATCCGTATAGACTTGCAAGGCAAGATTCTTTTTTGTTCGGTTAGCTTTTGGAATATAAATGGTAACATCCCGTTCCGAGCCAGGCTCCAGATGTTCCGAAACATATTTGAATGATATGAGTGTGCCGCCCATAACATGTTTCTGAATTTGTATGTCTTTGCAACTCATGATAGTACCTATTTTTGGGGTGTTTTATATCATTTTAAACAATTCACATAAAGAATGTACATGGATTAATAAGAAAGTCAACTCCTGTTTATTGTTTTTATACCAATGAATCATGCCTTGAAAACTTTTTGATGGTTGAATCCATCATGGCCATGCTTGTTTGAAAGCCTTCCTTTCTTGATTGACATCTTCAAGTCATTATATTAACTTAAGAAACATCTTGTTTGTTTTTGAAAAAACGCACGTCCGTTTATACCAGATCAACCAATGAAAAGACTGAAGATAGCCCTTGTTCTCAACCGTTTCTATCCCGAAGTGGGTGGCGCAGAAACGAATTTGTATTTTCAGGCCTGCGAACTGTCCAAACATCATGATGTAACCGTGTTCACGCCGCTGAGACGCAGCGATACGCCTGCATTTGAAAAAATCGGGGACTTCAAAGTCTATCGGCTGAAAGACTGGAAGAATATTCCAGCTTCTTATCCAAATAATAATCGCGATACGTTCATGGGCGGAATTTTCTTCAAGATTTTGTTTGGCGGTTTTGACATCGTACAGGTTTTTCCAGCCCTCAACAAAAACAATATGCTTGCCTTGCTGGCTGCCAAAATCAGAGGGATTCCCTATATTCTGACGACGTTTGATCTGCTCGACTACGCGGAAATCGAACGGAAGACCGGAACCGTGAATCCAGAAGTTCTGAAAAGCTTCAAGCCAGGCGGATTCCGCCGCAAATGTCTCGAATGGTGTTCGCATATTTTCGCCATATCGAACAGGGAAATCAATGTCTTGTCAAAATTCAACCCGAATGTCAGTTTCTCCCCAGTTCCTATACGTCCTGAAGAATATGAAATCAACGCCCCCGATGTTCGCGCCAAATATGGCATATCGAAAGACGCCATGCTGTTTTTGGTACTCGGCCGCGTATCACGCCTGAAAGGACAGGATTTGGCGGTTAAGGCCTTCGTCGATGCCGCTAATGACATGCCTGGAAGCGTCATGGCGGTTGTCGGTCGAAATGACTACGAGCCGGAACTCAAGGCGGATTTGGAAAAACTGGTCTCGGAAAAAGGTTTAGAAGATCGTGTTAAATTTACGGGAGTCGTTGAACGAGAGGATGTTATCGGTTTCCTCAAGCAAAGCGACATCCATGTCATTCCTGTGCGTTTCATGAATTCAGGAGCAGTCGTCGTGGAATCGTGGGCGGGCGGCATTCCCGTCATCCAAAGCGATGCCGTCGATCCGAATCTTGTCGAAGAGGATGTCAATGGATATATCTTCCCGAAAGAAGATATCCAGGCGTTGTCAGACAAGATGCGCAAGGCTTTTGCGGATAAGGCCAAGCTTCCCGCCATGGCGCAGAAAGGGCGCGAAATGGTCATGCAAAAATTTACATACCAACATCTTGTCGATATTTATGAAGACGTGTACAGTCGTCTGATAAAGTAGCTGAAAGCTAAAAGCTAAAAGCAAATTCATAAGGCTTATTGCCTATGGTTCAAGGCTTTAGGCTTTAAGCTTTAGGCTTTAAGCTCTCTGAAGCAGTTGAAAATTGCTCAGGAATGCATGCGTCTCGCGCGTCATGCGACGACACGAAGAACTGCTCCCAGCGGGCGTTCACATGGTCGCGGAAAAACACGCCGTATTCGCCATTGCCGTAATAGTCGAAGAAAGCGCTTCTTACAGTTGTTCCGCGCCAATGGTCCAGCGATGACACGTCGAATTGTACGATGGGATGATTATCAACGGCCGCAATTTGGCGATACAGATTTTTTCCCGCCCAGACGGCGTCGCCGATATGCGCATGGCCGTGGAAATGCGCACGGAAATTCTTCGGCAACGGCAACATCTGGCCTAAAAATTCCGACTCGCGGTTGCCGCCCGGAAATGCGTAGTGCGAAAATGTGAACACAGGCTTATCACCTGCAAAACGGTCTCTTACAGCTTCCCAATCCGCCTTTGTGTAGGGATAGCCGCTACCTGCTGCAGGCAACTTCTCATAGAATCCAATCCACGAACCGTCCTTCGCCAGATGGTCCGAAAAAAACAGCATCGTGTATTCAGGCATTTCTTCCGAAAACCAAAAATCCTCCTGACTCTTCACTAAATGCCAGTTCGGACGGTTGTGGACAGCGTCGAAGAACGGAATCTGCCCATTGGTCAAATCGCCGTTCTTCCGGCAGAAACGACAGTATTCCGTCTCATGGTTGCCGATGGTGTAGTAGATTGGCAGCCCAAGACTGTCAAGTTTCTCTAACTGCATGTCAATCATGCGGTTAACGGTGTCTATATTCGTCCCTTCCGAGGCGTCGCCAAGATAGCAGACGCCATCCAGTTTGCCTGGAATACGGTTCAAATCATTGACGGCGATCGTGACATAGCGTTCCGCCCGTTCATACACGCCTTGCTGCAAGTCTGAAATCAGCCAAAAACGCGTGTGGGCGCGCTTTGTCGCTTCCTGAAAAATGTTGTCGATGATACTGTCAGTCATGTTCGTTCCTTTTGGTTGTCCATCAACCATAAAATAACTTTTCAATGCATGACTGCAATTTCATCCATTGGGCTTTTTACGTTCAGCAAGTATATTTCTTGCAATCTGAGTTTCATTTGAATCAATAACAAACCATTCCACGTTCATTACAAGGAGAAATCATGGTCATTGACGGCGAACTCAAGTACCCCTATCCCAGAATCTGCGCACATCGCGGTTTCAAAGCGGCCGCTCCGGAAAACACCATGCCCGCCTTTGGCATGGCTGTCGCATACGGCATGCCTGAAATTGAATTCGATGTCCGTTTCACGAAAGACAACGTTCCCGTGGCCTGCCATGATCGCGCCCTTCATCATTATTCGGACGTGCAAGGCAATATCGAAGATCTCACATGGGACGAAATTCGCGTCGCGGACTGCGGCTCCAAATTCAATCCAATCTATGCGGGCACGCGCCTTCCGCTCTTCGAGGAGATTTGCGCACGTTTCTCCCGCCAGACGATTTTCAACATGCATCTCAAAGCGTTCGAAGGCAACACGCCGAGCGATGAAGAAACCTATCCGGATCAGTTCCGAAAGATCGTCGATATTCTCAAAAAGTATGACTGCATGGAGCACGTCTATATCATGGCGAATTCAAAAGTCATGAAAGTCGCATTGGACATCGCTCCCGAAATTCCGCGTTGCATGGGTGCTGGAGAAGGCAAATGGGACATTGTCGAACGCGCCATTGAATGGAAATGCTACAAGGTCCAGCTGTTCATGGACGGTATCAATCAGGAGCTTATCGACAAAGCCCACGCCAATAATATTCTCTGCAATTATTTCTATTGCGACGAGCCTGACAAAGCCGTCGAATACATGAAGATGGGCGTCGATACGCTTCTCACGAACAACTGCCTTGCCATCGCCCGCGCGTTTGAACGCGCATTTGGTTGATTTTACCTTAAAGCAATACAAATTGGAGATATGAAAATGCGTGAAGAAAGATGTAAAGATTGTAAATATTGGGATGAGGTATTACCTAATGAACTGGGTTTCTGCAAAATAAACCCACCTACTGTGAATCCAGCAGAGCCAATAGAACTGAAAAGATATTTGACACCAATATGGCCCCCAACAGAAGCCTCTGATTGGTGTGGCCAATTCAAGCAAAGAGAATAGTTATAAGACAATAATACAACAGGATGTAATTTATCAATAATTCGCAAAGTTATATCAAATTCGATGACATTTCATGTTTTTTATCTCATAGTTAGAAAAAACATCAAAATTTAGCCAAGCCCATTCCAATTCAATTTCCCGTATGGATACCGTTCATCTCCCATGCCGATACGTTGCAGGAAACGGAACCGCCTTTCGCTGAGATGGATACGCCTGCGCTTTCCATCGTTGGATACACACGCCGTGTGATCGCTTGCCGTCCGTTGGCAAATACTTCCACGACAGGACCATCGATGAATACACGCAACGACAGCGCTTCGTTTTCCTTCAACGCGAACGGTGCACGTTCGATATCGACATGCTCTTTGAAGCCGTTGAAAGGCTCCAAACTGCTCGCTGATGCATCGAACACAAGTTCCTTTGTTTCAGCATCATAGCGGATGACCGTTTTTTCCTGTCCATCCGCTGAAACGCGTACATTCAACTGGAAAGCTGTTGCGGAATTGGCGTCAACGGACAATTCCAATTCGCAGCAATCGCCTGTGAAGCCTTCCAACGGCTTCGTTTCGCCATCGGCCAACCGTAAATCCGTCCATGTTTTTTCATTCTTCCGCAGACGTTTCAATTCATCGATTGGTGCGATGCCAAGCGTTCCGTCTGCCTGCAACCACAAGGAACGCGGCAGGCCGTAAACACCGCTCCAGCCGTATGTTTTGAAATCATCGGCCGGATTGTCCACCAGCCATGTCCAGACAATCTGCCGTCCTTTGCCGTCGATCAACGCCTCGGGAGCAAAATACGATCTATCCTGCCACGTCATACGGCCATGGCTTGTCGGATGGAACACATCGCCGCGATAGTCGCCGATGTAATATTGGCAGCCGCGGTTGTGGCTGATGAACAAAAGCAAATGCTTGTCTGTCATCGGACCTCCGTTTGGCGACGACGGCAACGGCAGGAAGCTTGGGCACATGCAGTCTTCATCCGTGTCCGTCCAGCCTTGTGCACGGCTTGAATTCGTCTTGCGTTTATAGAACGGGCCTTTGTAATTCCAATGCTCAAGATCTTCGCTTTCAAACAGATAAGCGCAGTCGCCTTTCAAATTTTCCGGCGAATCCGCCGCCCGTCCCAAATCGTTCAGAAGGCATAGATTACCCGCCACGAAATAGTATTTTCCGTTGAATTTCCAAATGTTCGACGGATCGGCGGAGGCATAGACGCGTTCCTTTCCATCTGGTCCAACATCCTTTGTCCAGCCCCAAGCTGTGCTTTTCACAACAGGATTCTGTGGCAGTTTCTCCCATTGATCAAACGGCGCACGGCTTTTCGCTATGCCCAAGCCGCGCGGCCCCCAAAGCATCCAGTAGGTCAGATAGGCCGTGCCGTCGCCATCGATGAAACCACCGCCGGAAAAGCAGCCGCCCGGATCGGCTTCGCCTGGACCGATGGCATCTGGATGTCCTTCCCAATCAACCATATCCGTACTGGAAACATGTCCCCAGCGGTAACCGTCGTCCCGTTTGACGAGATACATCAAATGGTAGCGACGACCATCCCAGAAGGCTCCGTTGGAATCGCCTGGATTGCCGTTGCCGGATATTGAAAAGTGGTATTTTGGACGCAATTTATCCGCCATGGAAAATCCTCTAAAAATATTGCTTCTGCATTTTGCTTTAAGCTTTTAGCTTTAAGCTTTTAGCTACTCTAGCCGATAGGCTAGAACTTTATCCTTCTTGCGAATGATAAGTTCAGCCCAGGCGGCATGGTCGCCTGTCGAATTGCCTGTGGGGCCGACGTCTGATACAAGCCGCAAGGTCACTTTCTTGCCGCGCCATTTGGATAGATCCGCCGTGAACGGAATCCATTTGTGCTCCGCCAGCGTCGTTTCGCCAACCAACGTTTCCGGTTGGCCTTCCGCCGCGACGAAGAACATGAAATGGATGCCGTCGCCGATATCCGTCCTGTCACGCTTGCCTAGCGATGCCTGGAAGACAAGCTCATCTTCATCGGGCAACGTCGTTTCAACGCGCGCATATGCGCAGCCGGTCTTGCCTTTCTGCCATGGCGGATGCATGAAGAAAGCATCTTTATACACGCCACCACAGGACATGCCAACCACTTCGCAATGCGCACCAACTTCCGTCATGTCGAAAGCCTCCTCTTCGCCGCCGCCTGCGACACGAACTCTCGCGCCTGGCTTGAAGTCCTTCATGAAGCCGTCATAGACGATTTTGTGCACAAGATCACAGGCAAGCGTGCCATTCCAGACATATTCCACCTTGCCTGAACGGAACGTCACGGCGAGTTTCTTCTTGCCTTCCTCAGTAGGTTCTGGAAGCTTGAAACTCACGTCTGCTGAGGACTTTGCGGCAATAACGACTGGTTTCTCTTCATTCGTCAGATTAAGCGTCGCCGTCGCGTTGACATCATGCGGGAATGGATTGCGCAAATGGCAGACCAGACGGTCGCCGTCCAATGACGCCGTCACATCCAGTAGATTGGCGATGACGAAGCAAATTTCGTCGTTGCCGTGTTTGAACCAAACGCGTTCGCCAGGCTTTCCGCTAAATTGCTTTGTGACAGGCCCTTCTGGTGTCTGGATAACAACATCTTCGCCAGCAGCGATCAGATATTTGTCTGATGCCAAACGCGTCTCCCGCGTGCTGAATGTCCGGTCGATACGATAGCTAAATGCGCCTTCGACGGGTTCAACGTAAAGCAATCCGCGGCAACGGCGCAACTTGGCTGGTCCCAAATCTTTGCAATCATAGTCGAATGCATGGGCGTCACCGCCATCAATGGCAAAGCCGCAGTCCGCGCCATTTAGCTGCACAATCTCCCAATAGTTGCCTTTATCAACGCGGCAAACCGCCGCGCCGCTACCGTCCGCTTTCGGGAAGGCGTGGAACTTGTTGCGACCATCGATGTAGATGTATTCTTCGGAATCCACGTAGTCCGCACGGCTGCCGTCCTGCACGTTGGAGAAGACGGTGTTGAGGCCGTCGTCCGTCCAGCATTCGAAAGCGTTGGGAACCAAATGGAAACGACGGCCCAGATGGGTGACGTCCATCATGTCGTCCATGCTGCCGTTCGCGACAACATGCGTGCCGTCCGCGTAATCGACCACCAGTTGGCTGCGGTTGATCGCGCCGTTCAGCAATGCCGCCGTGACATCATAAAGCTTTCCATTTTCGTCTGCGTAGCGAATGCTCGTGGCGGGAACCTGCGTATAGCGCGACTGGATCTGTTGGAGCAGGAAATATCCTCTGAAGGCGATTTGCATGTGCTTCGGATCGGTGGTGATCAGATGGCCGGGATGCCCGAAAGCCGCCGTCGCCGTGAGGAAGCGGTCCACCTGTGCAGGCCAGTCCTTCGCGTAGCGTCCTCTGGCCTTCGTTCCATCAAGGAACATGCCTGTGTCACCCATACCGACATTGCATTCCTGCTCATGGATTTTCCGTAGATCGAAATCGACAAGCCATGGGCGATCGGCGATCTTATAGTAACGGTCCTGCGCGTAGTTGCCGTCCGTCAGGCCGCTGTAGAAGCAGAAATGCGGCCCTTCCGAATAGACGGGGCCGCCCCACGCCTTCTTCTGCAACAGCATGATTTCTCCGAAGGCGTAGAAGACTTGCGCGAACGTCCCGCCGCCGGGCACTCGCCAATCATAGTCACAACGTCCCCAAGGTGTTACGGATGTATGGACATCGCAGTACGCTGTGCTGAAATGGAATTTCTCCTGAATGATCGGCGAGAGTTTTTCGCAGTATTCGACGGCCCGCAACGGCTTCGGAGCGTAGCAGCGGGCCCATGCATGTTGCAATTGGTTGTCCGCTGTGCGCGTCACCATATCCGTGCTCCAATATTCGTTCACAGGCGCGAAATCCGTGAAATTGTTGTATGGGCCATAGACGAAACCGAGCGTGTCCTGCATGTAGCGCGCATAATCGTAGAAGCCTTGATCGCCGCCTTTCTTCGGGGCGGCCTTGATGCGGAACGTGAAGCTTTCGCCGTCGTCACGCCAGCAGTTTTCATGGTCGCGCACAAGACAGTGCCGCAGGCCATGCCGCCAATACGCATACCAGTACTGTTTGTCCTTCTCGCGGACGCTTGACGGCCAATATGTCCACAACACTTTGCCTGCCACATGTTTCCATGGTGATTTCGGATTCGGGATGTTCGGCAGATGCTCTTCGAATTTCGGCCCGATGGTCACGAAGAAGCGTTCATAGACGCCGTTGCGTTCGCCGTTCGTCTTCGGGATATATAAAACGCCGCCGTTTACCCAAGCCATTGATGCTTTTGCGGTTGGCGCGCCCAATACCGAACTCGCATTGGAAAGATACCAGTCCGTATGGCCGGACACGAATATCGGTGATTCGCCTGTTTTCGCCATGACGACGGCTGGAGCGATGCTGCTGCCGTACGAATAGTATGGAATACGTATGTCTTTCATGTCTGAAAGGCCCGTCACGCCACCGTAGGAAACGCCACCAATCTTGCCGCCTTTCGCGATTATGTCGATGACCAGCGTCTTGCCGCGCAGCGAGAATGTGTAGGCGACATCCGCTTCCGTGCCGCTTTTCACGACATGCCACTGTGTGGTGATTTTGTTTCCATCCTGCTGTATTCCTTTGAGTTCCGCCTTGTCTGGAAGCTCTCCGTCGCCCTTTCCGGGAAAGAGGACGCCGCCGTTTTCCAACGGCTTGAACGGTGGTTCATTGTTCCATTTGGCCGTGAAATCCGTCCAATTGCCAGTCTTCGGTTCGTAGGTAATGGTCAATTTGCCGTCACTTCCGTCATAATTGAAAACCGCCGTCTGGCCGTTCAGCACGACAGCGTTTTTTGAACCATCTGCGGCGCTGTCCGGCAGAATCGTATCTTCACGGTTCGGGAACGGCAAGATCTTGTCTTTCAACGTGTTGATGCCTGGATCCTGACCGGGGAACAGCGGAATGCCACGCCGTGCGCGCGGCGGGAACGACAAGGGTTTGAATTCTTCTTTAAATAACGTCAGACTGTCGAAAAAGAGAAAACGGTCTTCTTTATTGCCCGCATTTGTGATGCGGATGCCGGAGAAGACCGTGCCCGGCTGATGCAGAAGCTTTTGTTCCGCAGCCGTTAAACGTTTATGGCAGAGAAACCATTCCTTCCAGCCGACTGTGCAGAGGAAAATCGGCGTCTCCTTTCCGTCGGGTGTCGTGAACAGGACGGAAATACCTACGCGGGGCGTTCCAGCATCCGGTACCCAATACCAATTGTTGCCATAGACCCATAGGCCGACGGCGTCGAAATCTGCCGGAACTTCCTTTTTCACGGGCGGACGCACCGTAACCGTCCGCGTGCCTTGACCATCCGCGCGATACGCCAGTTTCAATACGTAATCGCCGAAAAGCTGTTGCTCACGTGTCCGCTCAGCTGTTGCGACAGCTCCATCGCCTTCCGTCTGCCATGTCGTATCTGCCTCGAAATCTTCGAATTGCGGATGGTCGTCTTCCATGCGGTTCGCCCAGTCCATTTCGTACGGCCGTTTGCCGACGGGTTGTGCGCTGATGCACGCACTAGTCAGCAGCATGAACGCCAATGGCATCATGTGTCTCATGATCATCTCCTTGTGGAAATTGGTTATTTGGAATAATTATACATTCATGGATTTCCATATTATATTGTATGGTCAACTGAAAAGCCAGTTGGGCTTGTAAAAAAAGAGGGATTATGCGCCAGTTTCTACGATTTGAAAACGTTTCTTTTACCTATCCAAGCATGCTAAATCCGCTGTTGGAGAACGTCAACGCGCATTTTATGCCTGGCTGGACGGGTATCGTCGGCGCGAACGGTTGCGGAAAATCCACACTGTTGCGCCTCGCTTCCGGCGAATTGGAACCGACAAGCGGGACCATCCATCAATTAGGCTCTTCCGTCTATGTCCTTCGACGGACGGATGATCCGCCGGAAGATTGGCATGAGTTTCTGGAATCCGACGACTTCGAGGCGGATGAATGGCGTCGCAAGCTTAACATTTCATTGGACTGGCATGACCGTTGGGACACGCTCAGCCACGGTGAACGGAAACGTTCGCAAATCGCCGTCGCCTTGTGGAAACAGCCTGAACTACTTGCGTTGGATGAACCGACGAATCATATCGACGCGGATGCGCGGCGTCTGCTTATCGACAGCCTCCGCCAATTCCGTGGCGTCGGCCTGCTTGTCAGCCATGATCGTGAACTGTTAGACGCGCTCTGCCGTCAATGCCTGTTCATCTTCCCGCCGAATGCTGTCATGCGTTCAGGCGGCGTGACCGTCGGCATGGAGGAAGACCGTCGTGAACAGGCGGACGCCCGCGAAAAGTACGATCAAGCCAGCGGTGCCGCCAGACGACTTCGCGAAGCCGCACAGCAGAACCGTGAAGCCGCTCAGCAACGCGCCGCCGCTCATAAGAACGACCGCAACAAAATCGCTCCGTTGCACGATCACGACGGTCGTTTCCAACGGCGTCTCGCCAAACTGTCGAACAAAGACGAATGGGGCATAAAGCAAGGCGCTGCGCTCAACAAGCGTGCGCAGAAGCTTGATGATTCACGCAACGGCCTCAATATCCGCAAGGAATACAAGATGGGATTCTGGCTTGAGGACAACGGTTGTTCAACGCGTAATCATGTCTTGAAAATCGCCGCCGGCGAAATTCCGCTCGGCGGTGACCGCACGCTCCATTTTCCTGAATTGACGCTTGGCGCGACGGATCGCGTCGCGCTTACAGGACCAAACGGCTTTGGCAAATCGACGCTGATTCGTGAACTGCTGAACCATGTCAATGTGCCGGAAGAACGGCTCATCTACATTCCGCAAGAAATCTCCGCCGCCGAATCGCGCGACATTCTCGCGGATGTTTCACGCCTTCCGAAGGAACAGCTTGGACGCGTCATGACAAGCGTTAGCGAACTTGGCTCCCGTCCGGGCCGTCTGCTCGAAAGCGAACAGTCCAGCCCGGGCGAAATCCGCAAGATTTTGCTCGCGCTCGGCGTCAATCGCGGCCCGCATCTCATTATCATGGACGAGCCGACGAACCACATGGATCTTCCTTCCATTCAATGTCTGGAAGACGCTCTCGCCGACTGCCCATGCGCTCTCCTGCTCGTCAGCCATGACGAACACTTCCTCCGCCAACTGGTGGATATCCGCTGGCGGTTGACACCAGCGGATAACGGAAAAGACGTGTTTCTAGAGGTTTCCAGAAATCTAGAAGGCTAGTAATCTAGAAGCCTAGAAATCTAGCAGGCTAGTAACTTCTCCGCATTACCAGCATAGATTTTCTGCAGAATCTCCTGCGGCAGATTCAGCGAATTCAAGAACGTCTGGTGGACGTTGTCGAAGTAGTCTCGCGCGTAGCAGATGCGGTCTTGGAATTCCGTCAGAAATTCAACGGCGTATTCGGGATCGCGACTCAAGGCGAGATTGCCGGATCCGGCTGAAATGTCGCAATACAGATTCGGATATTTCCGCAACAGTTTCGGAATACGTCCTTCGCGTACGACGGGCGTTCCAGGCTTCGGATAGCGGGCCGTCTTCCAGATGTCATCGTCGGAAATGTGTACCCAGAAGCCTGGAGCATGGCCTAAGAACGTCGTGTCTGGGCAAGCCTTCAGCACGTTTTCAAGCGTGTCGATGGTGCCGCCCCACCATTCCGTGCGCGGATGGTTCAGCGTCGGCTGGAAATCGTAGTCAAAATGAAGCGTGACAGGCATGCCGAGATCGCCTGCCGTACGGAACAGCCGCAGGCAGTCTGGATTGTCGTACATGACGCGGCATTTGACTTCGCCGCAGCACTTTGCGCCATAGATGTCATGGGCGGCTTTCAGTTTGCGGGAGGCCTGCGGATCGCGTGCGTCGGGAGCGTAGCCGAGAATGAAGCGTTCGGGAGCGCGTTCCACGTAGGACAGGCAGCGTGTAAATGGAATCGGCCCCGTCATCGAGCCCAAAACGGGTGCGGGAATCACGGTTTCCGTCCCTTCCGAATATTCGTTCCGTTCGCATTCCCAACTGAAAAGCCACGTCTTGGAAATGCCATATTGATCCATGTTGGCGATAAAACGTTCAAGATTATGGCCATGCCAGTCTGGATGATTGTGTGCGTCAATGATCTTCATCGGTTTTCTCCTTAAAACATTTTGTGATTTTGTTGAAAACTTTTGTTCATATTCTAGATTATCCCAATCTTTGTCTTTCGCAAGCGATTCAACCAATAAAATTATGGAGCGCCATCATGTCATTCTGCGATCTGCACTGGTTTAGCAACGTTCTTGGAAAAGCCGTCAACACATGGGTCCTTCTGCCCGATACGGATGTCAAAGGCCCGTATCCTGTCTTCTATCTTCTCCATGGTCTTTCCGACGACCATACGATTTGGATGCGCCGTACACGCATTGAATGCTATGTCGCGGGTTTGCCGCTCATCGTCGTCATGCCCGATGGCGGTCGCGGCTTCTATACCGACCACGCTCAAGGCCCGAAATGGGGCGAACACATCGCTCAGGAAGTGCCCGATTTCATTGAAAAGACCTTCCATGCCCGCACGGATTGCGCAGGCCGCGCCGTTGGCGGTCTTTCCATGGGCGGGTATGGCGCATTGCGTCTCGCCATGGGCAATCCGGGCCGCTATTGCTCCGTCAACTGCCATTCAGGTTGCCTGACTTACGGTCATGTGAAATACGATTTCAGCACACCAAGCCGTGAAGCGGAATACAGGGCCATCGTCGGTGAAAAGGATACAGGCGGCCCGTTCGACCTCTTCACAGCCACGGAAAACTGCCTGAAGACAGGTCTCGTTCCGAAAATCAAGATCGACCACGGCACGGAAGACTGGCTCCTCCCGCAGGCCCGCGAATATTCCGCCTTCCTCAAGAAGCTCGGCATCGAGCATGAATACAATGAATATCCGGGCAACCACAACTGGGACTTCTGGGACACCCACATCCGCGAAGCCCTTGAATTCCACGCCAAAAACCTTGGCATTGCCAAGGGCTAAAAGCTTAAAGCCGAAAGCTTAAGGCAAATTCCAGAATATCCAGAATATCCAGAACATCCAGTATGAATTTCACCTACGCCTCACTAGATCCAGTTCCTGTCACGAAGCCTGGCCCGCATGCCGCCGCTGAATTGCGTACTCATCAAGGCATTCCAAGCATGGAACATACCGCCAAAGGACGCCTTTTCGCCGTCTGGTATGCAGGCGGCACGACGGAATGTCGCGACAACTATGTCATGATGGTCGTCAGCGACGACGACGGCAAGACATGGTCGGACGCCGTCGCCGTCGTCGATCCGCCGCATCCGGATGTTCGCGCCTTCGATTCCAATCTATGGATCGCCCCGAACGGCAAATTCTTCTGGATTTGGGGGCAGGGCTGTGGCGGCGAAAGCGGCAGTTGGGACGTTTGGGACGGTATCGTCGGAACATGGATTTCCGAACTCGAAAATCCGGACGACGATCCTGCGAACTTCCGTTTCACACCACCGCGCCGCATCTCCAACGGCGTCATGATGGACAAACCGACTGTCCTCTCCGACGGCACATGGGCCTTCCCGTGCTCTGTCTGGACGGGCGATAAATATCGCAAGCATGAATCACTGAACGTCGTTCAAGGCGCATGGATGGTCGTTTCGACGGATGAAGGCAAGTCGTTCCAATATCGTGGCTTCGTCGATATGCATAACATAGAAGGTGGCGCCAATGCAACGTTTGACGAACACATCTATGTCGAACACAGCGACGGTAGCATCACATGCTATATGCGCGTTCACACAGGCGTCGCCATCAGCCGCTCGTACGACAAAGGCTACACGTGGACAAAGCCTGTCCTTTCCGACATCAAAGGGCCTGATTCGCGCTTCTTTGTCCGCCGTCTCCAGTCGGGCAACCTCCTGCTTGTCAACAACGACAGCAATACAAAACGCGCGAAAATGACCGCCTGGCTGTCAAAAGACGACGGCAAGACGTGGCCTTATGCGTTGACATTGGATCCCGTTGATCATGACGTCGCCTATCCGGACGGCAAGCAGGCCGAAGACGGCTCCATTTACATCATTCATGATTTCGCGAGACGTGCAGGCGGCTACGTCTTCATGCATCGCATCACGGAAGACGATATCATGGCGGGCAAACTCGTCACGCCGACCTCCTGGCTGAGACGGCTCGTTGGCGAATCCAAGCCTGTCTAGGCTACCATATGTATAATACATCAGCCGAAAAAAAGTGATTTTTTTCTCAAAAAAAGATTTGAATTTTCCAAAAAACTGTTTATCTTGTTTTCTGTTTTCAGTCAAAACAACAACAAGACAACATGAACACAAACCTCACAATTAAATCACAAGCTTGGTGGTGGCGTGGCCTACGATGGCCAACGCCGCGTTACCTTGTGGTTTGATTTTGTGCGGGTAAAATAAACCCGAAAAACAAGTGTAAAGACGGATTGGCCATGCCAGTCCGTCTTTTTTTGTGTTCATTTCAGTCAACGGGAGAAGAGCCATGATGAGGAAAACAGATTTTCAGAGATTCGAGCAGTTAGCAGAAAAAGGTGTGATCGTTCCTGTGTTTCAGGAACTTCCGGCGGACATGGAGACGCCTGTGTCCGTTTTGGAGCGGTTCGTCGATGACGAAAATGTCTGCCTGATGGAAAGCGTCGAAAACAGTGAGAAATTCGGGCGGTATTCGTTTTTGGGCGTTCATCCGCATGGGATGTTCATTGTGGAGGATGGTGAACCGTTCATGCTTGTCGCAGGCCAGCGGCTACGGTTGAAATACAGCAAATATCCGCTGGACGCGCTCCGCGCGTTGGTCTCCGGCAAGAAAGTCGTTCGTGATCCGTTGCTTCCTCCTCTGCCTGGCGGTGCCATCGGCTACTGCTGCTACGAAGCCGTCAACATGTTCGAAAAACTGCCTGAACCGAAGGCCAAATTGGACATGCCGATCTGCGCATTCATGCTGACGGATGAAATCATCGCCTTCGATAACATGCGCCACACGATGATGGTCATTGTCAACGTCCATCTCGACAATTTCGCCAAGCATCGCGATGCTTTCGCCGCTGGAGAAAAACGTGTGGCGGCACTTGTTGATCGCATCCAAACTCCTGTCTCCGAGCATATTACGTTGGAAAAGGAGGAGGAAGTCCAGTTGAAGCCTGAGATGACGCGTGAGTATTTTGAACAGATGGTCGAAAAGGCCAAACAATATATCACGGAGGGGGAGATCATTCAGGTTGTTCCGTCACAGAGCTTTAGCGCGGAGACATCCATCCCGCCGTTTTTGATGTATCGCGCCCTGCGTCTTGTCAATCCGTCGCCCTATATGTTCTATCTGAAATTAGGGGAGGAGACGCTGGTCGGTTCGTCGCCGGAGACGCTTGTCAAATTGGAAAATGGCCGCAGCACTGTGCGGCCCATTGCGGGAACGCGCAAACGCGGCACGACGCCTGCCGAAGACCGTCGCCTCATGGATGAATTGCTCCATGATGAAAAGGAATGTGCGGAGCATCTCATGCTTGTCGATTTGGCTCGCAACGATATCGGCCGAACAGCCGCCATCGGCAGTGTGCAGGTTAAATCGTTCATGGCTGTCGAAAAATATTCGCATGTCATGCACATTGTCAGCGATGTAGAAGGCATGCTCGATCCAAAATACGATGCCTTTGATCTTTTAGCGACCACCTTCCCCGCTGGAACACTTTCTGGAGCGCCGAAAATCCGCGCCATGGAAATCATTCACGAATTGGAGCCAAAACCACGTGGAGCATACGGTGGAAGCGTCGGTTACATCAGTTATGATGGCAACATGGACATGGCCATTACAATCCGTACGTTGGAAGCCCGAAATGGCAAGATTCGTGTGCAGGCGGGAGCGGGCATCGTGTATGATTCCATACCCGCCAATGAATATCAGGAAACCATCAACAAAGCCGCCGCTCTCTTCAAAAGCGTTGAATTCGCAGGGAGGAACCTCAAATGATTTTCGTTCTAGACAATTATGATTCATTTACTTACAATCTCGTCCATCTGATGGGCTCCCTTGGCGCGGAGATGGTGGTGGAACGTAATCGCGAGACATCAGTAGCCGCTATCATGGCCATGCAGCCAGACGGCATTCTGCTTTCGCCAGGCCCGAGCCGCCCTGAAAATGCAGGCTGTATGTTGGATTTGATCCATGCGGCGGCAGGACGCATCCCCATGCTCGGTGTCTGCCTCGGCCATCAGGCCATCGGCCACGCTTTCGGTGCAAAAGTCGTTTCCGCAGGGCGTATCATGCATGGCAAACTGTCCACGATTCACCATGATGGTCAAGGCATTTTCCAAAATGTTCCACAGGATTTCAAAGCAGTCCGCTATCATTCGCTTGCCTTGGAAGAGGTTACGCTGCCGGACTGTCTTGAAATCACAGCCCGTTCTGAAGATGGTGAAATCATGGGCGTCCGCCACAAGGAACTGCCTGTAGAAGGCATTCAGTACCATCCGGAATCCATCATGACGGAAGCTGGCCGCCAGCAGCTGATGAATTTCCTTAATCGTTGCCGTGGAGAATTTTAAAATATCAAAAGGGATTGTAAAGGAGAATCAAACAATGAAAGATTTATTGAAGAAAGTCATGAACGGGCAGGATTTGACAGAAGAGGAATCCGCCACCATGCTCGACAAAATGGCCAATACCGATAATTATGCGCAGGCAGGTGCTCTGCTTTCCGCTTTGGAAATGAAAGGCGAAAGCGTTTCCGAACTCATTGGCGCTGCGCAATATCTGCGAAAACACGCCGACAAAATTCGTGTCGCCAAACCATGTGTGGATGTCGTTGGTACAGGCGGCGACGGTGGTGCTTCATTCAACGTTTCCACCACCGCCGCTTTCGTGGCGGCAGGCGCGGGTGTGACAGTCGCAAAGCACGGCAACCGAGCGGTTTCCGGCAAGAGCGGTGCGGCGGATGTGTTGGCCGAATTAGGCTATAATCTGGATATGCCACGCGATGCAGTCGAACATGCCATTGATGATGACGGCATTGGCTTCCTTTTTGCACGCACGCTTCATCCCGTCATGGGTAAAGTTGCGCCGTTGCGCAAAGCCATTGGTGTCCATACCATATTCAATATGCTCGGACCATTATCCAATCCCGCAAATGCCGAAGGCATCGTGCTCGGTGTGTGGGACGCACGGCTTGTTCCATTGTTCGCGGAGACGTTGCGTGGCCTGGGCATGAAACGGGCGTTGGTTGTCCACAGTCGTGATGGATTGGATGAAATTTCTGCCACCGTGCCAACGGATTATGCACAACTTGACGGTGATACGATCACCTATGGCGTCATCGAACCAGCCGATCTGCTGCCCTCTGAAGAGACGGAAGGTGACACGGCTGGTGGCACTCCTGCCGAAAATGCCCACATTCTGCGTGATATTCTCGACGGAATCGATCATACGGCCAGACGCGGCATGGTTGTGTTGAACGCCGCCGCCACCTGCCTTGTTGCAGGGCTCGGAAATTGTTTGAAAGACTGTATCCCATTGGCAGAACGTTCTATAGACACGAAGGCCGCCCTCCATAAATTGGAGACGCTGGTGGAGGCCAGTCACGCATGAATATTCTCGCTGAAATCGTTGAAAAGCTGAAGCCAAGGTTGGAAAATCGCAAACGCGTCCTGCCGATGGAAGTGTTGGCGGAACAAGCCGCGCAGACTCCCGCCAGACCGAAATTTGCGGCGGCTTTCTATGGCGACGGGTTGCATGTCATCGCGGAACTGAAAAAGGCATCGCCTTCCAAAGGACTCATCCGCAACAACTTCGATGTTCAATCATTGGCCACCGAACTGGCGGAAAATGGTGCGACTGCATTGTCCGTTCTGACCGAGCCTTACTACTTTCTCGGTAGTGAAGAAAATCTAGCCATTGCGGCAAAAATGGTCTCCATCCCCTTGCTTCGCAAAGATTTTATCTTTGATGAATATCAGATTTTGGAAGCAAAAGCGTTAGGTGCTTCTTGCGTTCTACTCATCGCTGCCATGTTGTCTGCCGAACGGTTTGTTCAATTACTGGAATATGCTCATAATCAAGGACTTGACGTTCTTGGTGAAGCACATTCGGAAAAAGAACTGGAAATGGCGGTGAAGGCGGATTTAGTCGGCGTCAATGCCCGTGATCTTCGCACGTTTGGAACATCGCTTGAACGTTCAGCAGAACTGATCCGCACGATTCCAAAAGATCGTGTTGCCATTGCGGAAAGTGCCATCCGTTCTCGAGCGGATATGGACACGATGACAGCCGCAGGAGCGAAAGGTTTTCTCATCGGCGAGACGCTCATGCGGGCGGAACATCCGGGCCTGAAGCTGAAGGAGTTGCTGCAATGTTGTTGAAAATCTGCGGCATTACACGGGAAGAGGACGCGCGGTATGCCGCATTGTGTGGCGCCGATTTCATCGGTGCCATTCATGTGGAATCTTCCAAACGGTTCGTCACGATTGAGCAGGCCAAGAAGATTTTTGCTGTTGCAAAACCAGCCAAAACGCTTCTCGTCGTGAGAGATATGGAATTGGAAAAGCTTCAGGCCATCATCGCTGATGTTCATCCGTATGCCGTGCAGTTGCATGGGCATGAATCCGCTGATTACGCCGTTCGCCTAAAGGATGTGCAAATATGGAAGGCCTTTAATCTCAATATATTGAATAATCTGGAAGAGGCGGTGGATTTTCCCGCGGACATGATTGTTGCCGATTCAGGCGGTGGCACGGGAAAGCCATGCGATTGGACACGAGCCGCTGAATTGGCCCGTCATCGTTCCATCTTTCTGGCGGGCGGCATCACGCCGGAAAATGTACAGGAAGCCATTGCCGCTGTCCATCCCATCGGCATTGATGTGGCAGGTGGCGTGGAATCCGTACCAGGCATTAAAGATCATGAAAAAATAAAGAAGATAAGCATGAAGATGTAGCGGCTCCGCCCGTTGCAAAAAGGAGAATTGATATGAACATGCACTATGGAATCTACGGTGGGCAGTACGTGCCCGAAACACTGACGGGAGCGTTGCGCGAACTTGCACAGACGTATCTGGAGGCGAAGGATGATCCCGCATTCCGTGCGGAATTGGATGATTTGCTGAAACATTATGTCGGCCGCGAATCACCGCTCTACTACGCCAAGCGACTTTCAGAGCATCTTGGCGGATCACGTATCTACTTGAAACGAGAAGACTTAAATCATACAGGAGCACATAAGATCAACAACACAATGGGACAGGCCCTGCTGGCCCGCCGCATGGGAAAAAAACGCCTTATCGCCGAAACGGGCGCGGGCATGCACGGTGTTGCCACGGCCACTGTCGCCGCTCTTTTCGGCATGGAATGTGAAATCTTCATGGGTTCCGTCGATGTGGCGCGGCAGGCTCCGAACGTCGATCGTATGCACGCTCTTGGCGCGAAAGTCCGCTCCATCACAGAAGGCGGTGCCACGTTGAAAGATGCCATGAATGCGGCGCTTCGCGAATGGGCCTCCTGCAGCGATCATACGTTCTATCTGATTGGAACGGCGGCTGGTCCATATCCTTATCCCATGCTGGTCAAGGACTTCCAATCGGTCATCGGCAAAGAGACGCGCCGCCAATGTTTGGAAATGTGCGGCCGTCTTCCGGATGAAGTCGTCGCCTGTGTCGGTGGTGGTTCCAATGCCATCGGCATGTTTGCAGGTTTTGAAGACACGCCGCAGGTTCGCCGCGTCGGCGTCGAAGCAGGCGGCATGGGCATTGCTACAGGGCAGCACGCCGCTTCCATCAACGGCGGAAAGGTCGGCATTCTGCATGGCATGAAAGCGTATTTCCTACAAGACGCAAATGGCCAGATGCTCGATACTTATTCCGTTTCCGCAGGATTGGATTATCCGGGCGTCGGCCCCGAACACTGCCTGCTGGCGGATGAAAAATTAGCTACATATGAAGTTGCCAATGACGACGAAGCCGTTGCCGCCTTCGACACACTTTGCCGTTTTGAAGGCATCATTCCCGCACTCGAAAGTTCCCATGCGTTGGCCTATGCCATCCGCGAGGCACCGAAGCACGGCCGCGACCACATCATCGTCGTAAATCTCTCAGGCCGTGGTGATAAAGATATGGACAACATCAAGCAATACAAGGAGAAACATGGACAGGCTCTCTAATATTTTTGCGACTCGCAAACCGCTCATCATTTTCACCAGCGTCGGCTATCCGACGGAGGAACAGAACGAACAAGCCGTCTGTGCCGCCATCGAAAAAGGCGCGGACATCATCGAACTGGGCGTCCCGTTTTCCGATCCAATGGCGGACGGCCCAGTCATTTCCGCCGCTTCGCAAGTCGCTATCAAGAACGGCATGACGCTACCGAAAACCATCGCTTTCGCCGCTCGTATTCGGGCAAAATATCCGCAGATTGGACTGATTCTCTTCAGTTACATGAATCCACTTCTGCACTTTGGCTATGATGCGGTCTGCCAACAACTTGCCGAAGCGGGAGTCGATGGGATCCTGCCTGTTGATCTGCCGTTGGAGGAGCGAGACGAACTGCTCGTTCCCGCCCGCGCGCATGGTCTGCACATCATCCCGCTCGTTTCACCGTTGACGCCGGAAGACCGTGTCGCTAAAATCGTCGAAGGCATGACGGGATTCGTCTATTACATTAATGTAGCGGGAGTTACAGGAGCGCGCGACACGTTGCCACCGGAAGTCGCCGAACGCATCGCGATGATCAAACGACACATCGCGTTGCCAGTGGCCGCCGGCTTCGGCATTGCTTCGGCGGCAGCGGCCAAAGCCGCTGCAAATGCCGCTGACGGTGTCATTTCCGGCAGTGGTTTCGTCAAAGCGACCGCCATTTCGCCGCAGGCGGCGGCGGATTTCACTGCCGAGCTTTTGAGCGGCATGAACCAAACTGCTTCGCGGAGCTAATAGAAGGTGGCGCGGGCGTCCCGCCTGCGCCTGCCAATGGCGGGACGCCGATGGCACCTCATCACATCGCGTTAAATGGCCGTTAAGGGGGTAATTTTTTCATTTTTTACAAAAATTACCCCCTTAACGGCCATTTATCGTCTTTTCTAAAACATTCGGTTGTCTTTCATGAACTGTGGGAGATTCACGTGAATAATGCCGCCACGATGCTGAATCAGATCGTTTCTTGTGACAAGATATTTCGGATAATTGTCCCGTATGTTTTCAAAAGGACGATATTCACGGTTCTCCGTTTCAAGGTCGTTCATAATCGTCATGGCGACTTGGATATAGGAATAGTCTGCATTGTTCCGCCGAAGGATGAAATCGCATTCCAATTTGCCGATTCTTCCGACACTGATTTCATATCCTTTGGATTTAGCATAGATATAGACAATATTCTCCAATGCTGGACCGTAATTGATTCGTGCATCCGTGTTTAGCGCAAAATAGAAACCGAGATCGGCAAGATAGTACTTCTGCTCGCCTCCGAGTGACTTTCTGGATTTCAAGTCAAAGCGCAGACAGGGAAGGATGATTTTCGCGTCTTCCAGAACTTTTATATAACGATTCAATGTTTCTCGTTTGATTGGGCATCCGTTTGCGGCAAGATCCTTCAGAATGTTCGTGAGACTCATGGTAGCGCCAAAATTGTTCACAATATAGCGTTGAACGGCATTGAAAATGGAAATCTTCCGGATTTTGACACGTTTTTTGACATCCTTTTCAAATATCTCTTTCACAATACCTTGGATATATGCCTGCTTGTCAGTTCCTTCAAATTGCAGTGCTTTCGGGAAACCACCATCCATTAGATATTGATCAAATTCGGCGGTCATGTCCTGCGAGACGGTTTTTCCAAGAAACGCCTTCATGTCAAGATATTCCTTGAAACTAAGCGTGTACAATTCAAATTCAAGATACCGTCCTGTCAGTTTTGTCATCAGTTCGCCGCTTAACAGGTAGGAATTGGAGCCAGTGATGAAAATGGAATACTCTTCCTCCTCACGATATCCGTTGAGCACTTCTTCAAAATCCTTGACATTTTGAATTTCATCGACAAAAAGATACTTAACACCTTCTGCGGTCGATTTTTCCGCAATGAGCGCATCCAATTGGTCGGCGGTTTTGATGTGACGATAGCCTCTTCTGTCAAGATTCAAATAGATGATATTCTCCTCTTTGACTCCCGATTCCTTGAGCTCAAGAGCGATGGTTTCCATCAGGCAAGATTTTCCGCATCTTCTGACGCCAACAATCACTTTGATAAGGCTTGTATCATGATAAAATCCCCTTATCTTCTGCAAGTAGTCTTCACGCCTGTAAAGATTCATTGAGACATTCTCCATTATGCGCAGTTTATTGTCTTCATTCACAAAATCATTATAACTGCACATTGCGTTATTTTCAAGTTAAGGGGGTAATTTTTGTAAAAAATGCAAAAATTACCCCCTTAACGGCCATTTAACGCATTATATGAGCGTTTGCAGATTCGGTCGCGCAGAAGCGCGTCCCTCCCATTACTTCCATTTCGACAGGGCGGATTTAACGGCATCGTCCAGTTCTTTTTCGGCCTTGTCGCGATCGAAGGCCCATTCCACGCTCCACAGGCGGAACATGTTCCAGCCCAATCCTTTGAGGACGGACTGACGTGTCTGGTCACGATCACGAGCCGTCGCTTGGCGGGCGTAGGATGGACCATCGCATTCAATGCCAAGCACATACCGTGTCTCGTCGTTCGGATCCGTCACGGCCAAATCGATCTTGTAGGCGGAGCAGCCGATGTCGCGATGGACGCGATAGCCTTGCTTCGTCAGATGGTCGTAGGCCGCCTGGACAACGCCTGCGGTCCGCTTGGCATCCGCCTTGCCTTTCGCCTGCGCCACCGCTCCGCTTTCCGCGTATTTCAGGAACGCACGCAGATGCGCCGCACCGACAGCACTTGTACGGCCCAAATCAATCTGCTCCGCATGGACGGACGAAACGACGATGACCTGTTCCTTCGCACGCGTAATCGCCACGTTCAAACGGCGTTCACCGCCTGAACGGTTTAGCGGCCCGAAATTCATGGTGAACTTGCCGTCTTTGTCGGGCGCGTAGCCGATGGAGAAGATGATAACATCGCGTTCGTCGCCCTGCACGTTTTCCAGATTCTTCACGAACAGCGGTTCTTCCAGACTTTCGCTGAAGAACGGCTCCAGTTCTGGATGCTCGCGGCGGAATTCGTCCATCAAATCGTCGATCAAATCCTTCTGGGCTTGGCTGAACGTCACGACGCCAATGCTCTTTTTGTTCAGTTGCGGATTCTCCAACCGCTCCTGTATGAGTTTGATGAGAGCTTCGGCTTCGGAGCGATTTGTGCGGCTTGCGCGGCGATCGTACATGCCGCCTTCCACGAATTTGAAAGACACACCGAGATTCGCGCCGTTGCTTGCCGCGGGGAACGTGAATAGGCGGTTGTCGTAATAATGTTCGTTTGAGAAAGCAATAAGCGATTCATGGCGGCTGCGATAGTGCCAGTTGAGGAACGTGGAATGGAGACCAGCCGCAAGGCATTCGTCCAGAATGCTTTCCAAATCTTCACCGACGCCTTCGTCGTCATCGTCTTCCGCCACTGTGTCGCCTTTCTGGAAGAAATTGGTCGGCGGCATCTGTTTCGGGTCACCAACGACGATCAGTTGCTTGCCGCGTGCGATCACGCCAATGGCATCCCACACAGGAATCTGCGATGCTTCATCGAACACGACTAAATCAAACGACGAATCCGGCGGCAGATATTGCGCAACGGACAGTGGGCTCATCAAGAAGCATGGCTTCAGGATAGGGGCGAGCTCCGGAAGTCCTTCCAGTAGAACACGTACGGGCTTGTGACGCATCTTCTTCTCGCATTCGCGTTTCAGCAGGCCAAGCTCGCTGTTTTTCGGGCTGGCTTCATCCTGTTTCGGCAACCGTTCGGACAGTTTGGAGAAGACGATCTTTTTCGTCAAATCCATGTATTTTTCATCCAATTCGCAGAATTGGTGAATCATCTCTTCGTGCGATTTGCAGCTGAAATGCGACAGTGCGGGCGATTCCGCCAATATCTGATATAGCATGTCGCGATAATACGCCGTATCAACGGCTTCCGCCACTTCATCAGGATTGATTGAATGATCCGTCAAAGCCGTCACGAGGCCGGACAGGCCGTATTTTTCAACGGTCTGACGACGCAGTTTCCATAACACGACATGACGCAGTTCGGACATTTGGCCAAGCGCCGCTTCGAGCTTGTCCATCAACGACTTCGGATAATTCAAATCCGCTGGCTCTTCGAAATTCGCGGCGGTTTGCTTCGCTGTTTCGCGGAATGCGGCCCATGCGTCGTTCAACGCCTTGAACGACTGATAGATGGCTGTATCCGCCTTGAAGGAGACCGTCGCCGTCGGCAGATAGTTCGCCAAAGCGTTGAGCATGGCGACGCGGGCGGTTTCGTCATTGTCGCATAGTTTTTCCATCGTGACGAGAATACCATGTGTTGCGTCGAGCGTCGAAGAGACACGATTCCAATCTGTTTTTGTATCCTGCCAGAGACTGCCGAGCAGGGCCGCTCCCGCTGGCGTCTGTTCATCCACAAGTTTCTTGTATTTAAGGTATTCTTCAAACAACGGCAGATTTTTTGTCAATTCCGTCATCGTCAGTTCGGTGCTGCCAAGCCGTTTGATACCCGCCAGTTCCTTCAGTAGTTTTTTGTTCGCGAAGTATTTGCCAATGAAGAACTTGTTGTTGTTTTCATGAATGCGTTTCTGCAGTCCTTCAACATCCAGTTGGCCGACGTTGTCCAGATTGAAAGCGGTCAATTTGGCCGCGCTTTCGTTTAACTTGATTGTATTGTTCGCGAAATCGACGATGAAATCCATCTGCTTGCCGAATTCGGCCGTCAAAAATGACGCCGGAATGTCCGGCGACGAT
>JAFZAB010000147.1 GCA_017548425.1 Victivallales bacterium | reverse complement strand
CCTATCAATCCGCCGGCCGCGCCAGCCGAACCGCCTGCGGCCGTCGCGAAACCGCAGCCGCCGCCTCCGCCGCCCGTCCCTCCAGAGGAGCAGGATGTGGACATCACCTCCATGATGATGTTCCTCAAACCGGACAGCGTCGTCATGAAGGTCGGAGCCATGGACGTGAAATGGTCGGAAGTCCAGCCATGGGTTCGCTTCCAGCAACAGAAGGCGCAGCGCAACAACCAGACGCTTGACGCCAAGGATCTGCTGAAAGCCCTCCGCGCCCATCTCATCCAACTCGCCTCCCGCGGACTTTTCCTCCAGGAGGCCAAAGCCCTCGGCCTGACGGTCACGGAAGAGAACAGAAAAGACTATGAGCATGAACTCGAACAGATCCTCAAGCTCCGCAAACAGGACAAGGAGGAGTACATGCGCCGTTTCGACGTTACCGTCAGCCGTCTCAGCAGAATGTCGTTGGACGACACGCTCCTCGTCATCAAGCTCGACAAGGAGAAATTCAAAGATCTCGCCCTGACGGAACAGGAAAAGGCCGTCTGCCGTCAATATCTTAATACCATTAATAATAATGTAAAGAAACAAAACGAACAGCGCCACCAGGCCCTCGCCAAACTGGCGGAAGATCCTGAAATAAAAACCGACGAAGGCTTTGCGAAAAACGCGAAGGAAGTCTCGGAAGGCACGGAAAGCGCACGCGGCGGCGAACTCGATTACGATTTCGACCGAGATGAACTTGCCGAAGCCCTCGAACTCCCGTCCTTCGACTGGAAAGTCGGCGAAACGACGCCCTTGCTCGAATCCTCCTCCAGTTATCGAATCATGCGCGTCCTTCGCGAACTCCCCGTGGAAAAAGAAGGCGCCAAGCCGAAAATCCGCGTCGCGCAGATTCTCATCGGCAAGCTCGCCACGCAACCGACGGACGATGAAACGCTCCGCGTCAAATTCCTCCCGAACAAAAAGAAAAACATGCTCGCCGCCTACGCGCAGGAGCTCTCCAAGAAATATCCCGTCACCTCCGTTTTCTTCCCCAACGGCCTATGGCCTAAACAATAAACACTACCAAATAAACGTTTATTAAAAAGGAAGAATTCGTTCAGAATCAAATACACTTCACATACCTACAAGCAAGGAGTACCAAACCATGGCCCACACTGCTGGAAAACACTTAATCTCTACTAAAACGGTTGTCAAAAAGGCGGCGTCTTTGACGCACGCCGTCAAATGGCTGGCCATCCTGTTCGCCGTCCTCTGGACTGGCTCCCTCCACGCTCTCACCTACGGTGAATGGACGACAAGCGCGGCGGACGCCAAACGCCTTGCCCAAAGCACAAACCGCCCGCTGCTCGCCGTTTTCTATGCGGGCACGAACTGCTCCAAATGCGAGACATTGGAGGATGTCGCCTGGGAGACGGTCGCATTCAAGAAATTCGCGAGAGACAACAAAATCGTCCTCTATCGCAACAAGGTATCTTCCAATAACTTGCGCATAAATACCTATTACAAGTCGAAAATTGTCGAAACATCAGGCGCCCCCACGTTCTTCATCTTCAAAGTCAATAACAACGCCACATTCGACGACGAAAGCTACAAAGCGTTCACAGAAGACCAAGTGACTCTTCCGCAAGCCACGAGCACATCGGACTCTATCAAATACACGGGCCGCTCGTTCGCCTTCAATACCAGCATCTTTGGCGTCAAGGTAGGAAGCAATGCGGGCACATGGAACGAAACCATGGCGGAAACCATCATCAGAAACTGCTTCCCGAACAATGTCTGGTCATCCCTGACCAGCACCATCCAGCCGGACGATCCCGATGATCCAGTCAATCCCGATGATCCCGACGATCCCGTCAATCCAGATGATCCCGACGATCCGAGCACGCCGGCCGAATTGACCAATACGGACAAATGGCTTGGCAAATGGCTCACCAGCGCCGTGGAAGCCAAGAAATACGCCCGCGAAAACAACCGCCCGCTGCTCGCCGTCTTCTACGCGGGCACGAACTGCTCCAAATGCGAGACGCTGGAAGACGTCGCATGGGAAACGGCCGCTTTCAAACAGTACGCCATCAACAACAAGCTCGTCCTATATCGCAACAAAGTGTCGTCCAACAACTTGCGCATAAACACGCTCTACAAGTCACAGCTTGGCGACACGACCGGGGCCCCCACCTTCTTCATCTTCAAAGTCAACAGCAACGCCTCCTCCACGTCCGAAACCTACACGGCGTTCACGGAAGACGAAGTGACCATCCCGCAAGTCACATGGAACACCTTCGACTCCAACCGATACACGGGCCGCACGTTCGTCTTCGGCTCCAGCATTCTCGACGTCAGCACGGGAAGCAACGCCGGCGCATGGAACGAGACCATGGTCGAGAACATCATCAACAACTGCTTCCCGAACAACTGCTGGAAATCCATGGAAGTCACCTCCGGCGGCGGCACCCATCCAGTCAATCCCGATGATCCCGATGATCCAGTCAATCCCGATGATCCCGACGATCCAGTCAATCCGGACGATCCCGACGATCCGAGCACGCCGGCCGAATTGACCGACACGGACAAATGGGTCGGCAAATGGCTCACCAGCGCCGTGGAAGCAAAAAAATACGCCCGCGAAAACAACCGCCCGCTGCTCGCCGTCTTCTACGCGGGCACGAACTGCTCCAAATGCGAGACGCTGGAAGACGTCGCATGGGAAACGGCCGCCTTCAAGAAATACGCCACGGACAACAAGCTCGTCCTGTACCGTAACAAAGTGTCGTCCAATAATTTGCGCATGAATTCCACCTACAAGGCGCAACTGGGCGATACATCCGGAGCACCCACCTTCTTCATCTTCAAAGTCAACAGCAACGCCTCCTCCACGTCCGAAACCTACACGGCGTTCTTGGAAGACGAAGTGTCGATCCCGCAAGTCACGTGGAACACCTTCGACTCCAACCGATACACGGGCCGCACGTTCGTCTTCGGCTCCAGCATTCTCGACGTCCGCACGGGAAACAACGCAGGCGCATGGAACGAGACGATGGTCGAGAACATCATCAACAACTGCTTCCCGAACAACTACTGGAAATCCATGGAGGTCACCTCCGGCGGCGGTACCAATCCAGTCAATCCCGATGATCCGGACGATCCCGATGATCCTGTTGATCCAGACGATCCGGACGATCCAGTCGATCCCTCCGAATTGATCGACTCAGACAAATGGCTCGGTAAATGGCTCACCAACGCGGGTGACGCCAAACGCTATGCGTTGGAAAACAACCGCCCGTTGCTTGCCGTCTTCTACGCGGGCACGAACTGCTCCAAGTGCGAGACGTTGGAAGATGTCGCGTGGGAGACAGCCGCCTTCAAGCGGTACGCCACGGAACGGCAGCTCGTCCTCTATCGCAACAAAGTGTCGTCCAACAATCTACGCATAAACAACTACTACAAGTCGCAACTCGTCGATACCACGGGCTCCCCCACGTTCTTCATCTTCAAGGTCAACAAAGGCGCCACGTTCGATGACGAATCCTACACCGCCTTCACAGGCGATGAAGTGACGCTTCCGCAAGTCACATGGAACACGTCGGATTCCAACAAAACCACAGGCCGCACGTTCGTCATCGGCTCCAGCATACTTGGCGTCTATACAGGCGCTTCCGTCACCAATTGGAGCGAAACCATGGCGGAGAACATCATCACCAACTGCTTCCCGAACAACTGCTTCACGGCAGACTACTGGAAGCAGCAGGAGGAACCGCAACCGTCCCTCCCGACCGCTTACGATCTCGGCGTCGTCCCGTGGGAGAACGCCCTGCCCGCCATCGGCGGATCCGGCCTTGCGCAATCAACGGCCATTGAAATGGCGAAAGGAACCACGCAATGGTTCAAATTCGTTGGCAACCTTGGCAAACGCTACTGGTGCTACGCCAACGCGGAAGTCGATACGATTCTCGGCGATCACGCATACACTGTCGAAGTCTATACCGTTTCCAGCGGCACACTTGCAACCACGCCGTTCGCGTCATTCACATTTGATTCCTTCACGGAATTCAACAACGGATTCTGGTTCGACACCGCCGCCGGCAGCTCCACTGGCCTTACATATTATATAAAAGTAACGGCCAGCGGCACGTCCTCCCAGAAGGACACGTTCAAATTCGTCATGCACCAGATTGTCTCGTCACCGACGACAGGACACATGACGCGCCCCTACTGGACGGGATCATCGGTCGGCAAATGGACCATGGATGTTGACAAGGCCATGGTCAACGCCTACACGAACAACAAACCTGTCCTCCTCTATTTCAGCGGACTCGGCTGGTGCCCCTACTGCGCGGGCATGGATCTGAACGTCTTCCAGCAGACCGCCTTCACGAACGCCATCAAGAGCTACTACAACGTCTTGCTCGACTTCCGCCGCCGCAACGACCGCGGTCCGTCGCTGTTGATCTATGAAAACGAATACCTTAAAGGCGTCGGTGCCACCGCCGCGCAGGGATTGGCGAAACTGGCCGCGAACCGCCTGCTTCAGGAACAGCTCGCCACGCCGGGCTTCGTCAAAGTCGGCTGGGACAACGGCGCCGTCGGCTATCCCACGCTGATGATGTGCCGCGTCGTCAAAGACAGCACCCGCGCCGCCAG
This sequence comes from Victivallales bacterium, assembly GCA_017548425.1. GTDB lineage: Bacteria > Verrucomicrobiota > Lentisphaeria > Oligosphaerales > Oligosphaeraceae > UBA1407. Next base: position 13,230 of record JAFZAB010000147.1, on the reverse strand, counting down.
TTACCATCTCGAACCTGTCAAACGTGGCGGCAGTTCCCTTGGCGACGCGACCGCCGTCGCCGCCATCCTGAAGGAATGGGAGGCCCTCTGGAGGGCCGGTTACACCGACACGCTTGAAAACATCAAATACAATGACATGTCATTGCCATTGGCAAACAACGCCGCCGCAACCATCTACGGCGGAGCACAGACAGCCGCGCAATGGATGAAATTCAATGCGCGCAGCGGTTTGACATGGATTTTCAACGCGGCCGCCGCCAATGCCGACGCCGACGCGACCGTCACCATCTCCGTCTATAGCGCTGACGGCCAGACGCTGATCGCGCAGACCACTGGTCCGTTGAAGAACGGCTGCGACTTCGCCTTCTCCTCCGCCGAGGCAGGCAACACCGCCTACTGGCTCTCCATTGAAATCAATGGACAGGACGCCTTTGTCACAGGCGAACTTTCCTACAGGCAGTCCGCCCTGCTTTCAGAAGTCAGCATGGCCAAATCCGTCATCAGCGTCCAAAAGGAAAACAACATCGTCAAAGTCCCCTTGCTCAAACGCGACTTCATCGAAAATGACGAGCCTGTCTCCTTCCGCTACACGGTCGTTTCCAAGAGCGCCAACATCAAAGTCGTCGAAGCGGATGTCACCTGCGAATGGCCGGAAGACGCACAGCTGTCCATTCCGTTGAACATCCCATTCACGCATATCCCGTGGACCGGCAGCAAAAACGTCATCGTCACGCTTCATGCGATCGACGGCGGTGGTTGCATCATCGGCGAAACCAGTGAAACCACTATCGAGGTCTTCGCGCAAACCGCCTTCTGCCCCATGCCTGAAACACGCGAATTCACAGTGCCTGTCGGCGTGACAGTCTCGCTCGACTTCCCTGTCTGCGTGGGAGACGCTCCCGGTTGCGACATCAATGATCTCAACCTGCCGCCTGGCCTTAACTTCGTCAACAATCTTGACGATGAATCGAACCCGCGCGTCAGCATCGTCGGCATTCCGACCACCAAGACGACGCAACCGCTCGATTCCATCCTCTATCTCACCTCCATGGGCTACCTGATCGACTTCGACGAGCCGCACTCCCTCTACTTCAGCATCTCCGTCGTCGCCGCCAGTGAACGGCTGGCCCAGACGAAAGCCTTCAGCGCATCGCTCGCCCCCAGCACGGGCAGTGAAATCGGCGCCTTCGACGGCCTCTTCTTCATGACGCAGAACGCTGATTCCACGATGAGCATCACCGTCACGACGCGCGACAGCATCGCTCCTGCGACCGCCATCAGCGGATGGTCCAGCTATGATGGCCAGACACAAACGCTTTCGCTGACCGCCACGGCAGACAACGGTGAAACCATCACCGTCACCGCGGGCGAAGACGCCACGGGAACCGTCACCTTCATCTCCGCAAAAGGAAAAGAATATGTCGGAACGCTCCATCCCGTCACGCTCACGCCCGCTCAATACAAAGGACGGTACAATGTCGCCCTTCGCGAATACGACGACATCGACGGCCTCACGGAAGGCTGGCTCACCTATGACGTCAACACCAAAGGCGTCGCCACCGCGAAACTCCATCTCAACCGTCTGAACACAACCGTTGAATTCAACACCTGTGTCAACGATGACGGAACCATCTTCTACTACGCTCCCGCCTATCCAAACGCGAGAGGCGACGGCTATATCGGCGAAATCGCCGGAACGCTCACCATCACGCCTCTCTCCGAACGGCATACGTCGGCGGACATCGTCACGGATACGTGGATTTCCAGCGGAAAAGACATGTTCTCCAAGTTCATGCTCGGCACGGGCGAGATCATTCCGCTCACGCCCACAGGCACGACCTTCCTACCGAACAAATCCATCGCCTACTGCGTCGGAACCTCCATCATGTATTTCGTCGCCGAAAATCCGGAAGGCGCATACGTCCCGAGCTTCGTGAAACTGTCGGAAAACACGACATTGACACTCTCGAACGCATCGGAAGGCCCGCTTGCGCAAGAACTGTCCAATATCGTCATCAACAAGCAGGACGGTACGTTCGCGGGAACGCTCAGCGTACTCGTCGGCAATGGCGACGACAGCTCCACGACGCGCGTCGCAAACGTCCCCTTCACGGGCCTCATGGTCCCGACTACCAACCAGTGCTGCGGCGGCAGTGCGAACATCGCCGTCGGCTACGGTTCCTATCTCTTCGATGGCGACGTCTACCGCATCCGCATTTTCGCGGACCAGACGTACTCCACGCTCGCCACACCTGTCGTCACCACCACCGATATCGCAACCATCAATGGCCATGACTTCAATATCGTCCAATGCGATGTCGCGCCAATCGCCGGCCTGACGAAACCGCGCCGTGCGCTTCTCTGCAAAAACGACGCAGACGAATTCTACGTCTATACATGGGAGGATGGATCCAATTCCATCGAACTGTATCTCGACGGCGACCACGAATGGCAAATCAGCAACCTTGCCGTTGATGCACGCCTCCTCTATCTGGATGGACAGCCCGCAGCCGAAAGCGCGGCGGCCACCGCCGCGGCCGTGCAGTTCATCACGTACGGAACCATGGCGGGCGTCGATGTCAGACTGACTCCCGGCTGGAATCTCATCGGCGTGCCATATACGCTGCAACTGATGCCCGATGCGCACTTTGAAGGCATCAGCCAGATATGGACGTCAGACGCCAACAACAACATGGTCATCAGCGACGGATCCGTCACAGCGGGAGGCGCATACTGGGTCTATCTCGGTGCCAACCAATCTTTCTCCATCAAGGGATTCACACAAGAAGCCCGCATACCGTCAATCCCGAGCGGCTGGTCCATGATGGCTTATCCTGGCCAACTTTCCAACACTACCATGTATATTTACCAAAATGGTAAATTAACGGAACTGAACGGCGACGTGCCCGACACCACAGGCGTCTGGATCTACAAGCAGTGACAGCATCACACGCTAATCATTAACAACTAGTATAAGAACGGCTCCCAATGTTATTTATGATGAACAGACAATTTGACTTTACTCGCTGGATTCTTTTGCTTCTGGCTTCTTTCCTCCCGCTCGTAACCATGGCGGAAGAAACGGCTGATGACGAAAACAAAGTTGAAGAGGAACTGCTGCCGCAGCCCAAAGGAAAGCCCAACTACGTTCTGACGATGGGCATTATTCCTGAAAACTATCCTCTCGCCATCAAGGAAAAGAACGCCTCGGCCATCGGAACCTTGCAGGAATACGAGCACAAGCCTGTCCTGTTCACTCTGAAAAACATCAGCGACAAGACGATCAAGATCATGCATGTCGAATCGACATGCCCATGCCTTGAACTCGCCGTGCCCATACAGGACAAGACGCTCGCGCCACAGGCTGAGCTTCCCGTTCATTTCACCGTCAATGCCACCCATCTCGCCTATGGCCGCTTCGACCGCGTCCTCATGGTTGCCGTCGAAGGCTTTCCAGTCGTCAAGATGGGCGTGCTAGGCGAAGTCCAACAGTCCATCGACTACGATCCATCCGTCTGCATCGACCTCGGCGCTTTCTACGGAGACGTCCCCTTCAAACGCACATACCGTCTGAAGTCGCGTTTCGAGCATGATGACTTGAAACTGCTTCAGCCACAAGACAATCCGTTGTTCAATTTGACGGTGAAAAAGACCGCTCCGAAGACGTTTGAAATTGAAGTGACGCCTAAAAAGCTTCCTCTTCCCGCACAGCGCCTTCGCGAGAAATTCATCATTCCGGTCACGGGCGTCAACAATTTCGGCCCTGTCGCCATCGCGATGAAAGGCTACGTCGTCGCCCGGAAAATGATGTTCACACAGCGTGCCATCATCCTGAAAAAAGCGGATATGGAGGACGACAAGCCTGTGACCATCACGGCGGAAGCCATCGTCTTTCCAATTGAAAAACAATACCGCCAGACCAAGGAGGCCAAGCCGAAACTCGTCACGAAACAGCCTGTTTCCGTGGAAGAGTCGCAACTCCGTAATCTGGAGCAACAAAAGACATGGGAGGAATTCGCGAAGGACGTCACGCCCGGCTTCCTGCCAGAAAATGTCACCGTCGAAAAAGTTCCGTTCGAAAAGGGCATCCGTTTCAACATCGTCTTCCCCGCAGGCTTCTTCGCAAACAGGAAGTCCTTCGCCTTCTCCCCCGCCTTGGGCAAGTCCCGCATCGGGACATTGCAGGTTCTCGTTCGCTAGTAATCTGTCTTTCAGGCTGTTATGTCCAAACACATCAGGATCGTCATCCATGTGCTGCTTCTGTGCGCAGGCCTCATGGCGCGCCCATGGGTGCTCCTGTTCGGCACAACGGCTTGTGACGATTGCGCGCAATTCAAGCAAAACTGGCAGGAAGACTACGCCCAGCCGGATGACCCGCTCTTGATTTTCATCAACGTCGAAGATGAAGACAACTACCGCTTTCTCGCGAAAATCGAGAAGACGCTCCATGTCACGGATCGCGGAAGTTCATTTCCCATCCTGCTCGTCGGGCGGCGTTTTCTGAAAGGAATGGATGAATTCGACGATGTTGCGGATGATCTTCCGCAACTTCTTGAAACCCAACCAGATGATCCGATTTTCAAGCCCCTTCAAGCTCTGGCGGATCAATCAAAAAAAAGTCTGGCTGAATATACCGCGCCGAAAGACGAAACCGTCGCCGCGACGCCGACGACGGTTTCGTCCGCGCAGGACACGCCGCGTCTTCTTTTCTTTGAACAGCCCGGTTGCCAAAAATGTTCGCGACAACGCCGTGAATTCAGCCTTTTGCAAACGGCTCTTCCCAAATTGGAAATCAGTTCCTATGACGTCACGACGCTTGAGGGCCAGGCCATGCTCTCCCGTGCACGCAAAGCCTTGAACATCCCGTTGGACGACAAGAATTTAGCACCAATGGTCGCATGGAGCAACGGCTACGCGACGGGACGCCTCGTGACGGCGGACGAAATACAAGCCGCCCTCGCAGCCGCCCCCCAGGACGATGTTTTCTGGCTGCAACCGCTCTCGCAAGACGAACTGCAAGGCGAACAAGACCGCATGAGCGCGTTTCTCAAGACGCTGACATGGGGCGGAATCGTTCTCGGCGGTCTCGTTGATGGCGTAAATCCCTGCGCTTTCGCAACATCCATTTTCCTTATCAGCTACTTGCTCTATCTGAAACGCCGTCGCCGTGACATCATCATCGTCGGCAGTTGCTTCTGCCTGGGCGTCTTCATCACCTATTTTCTCTTCGGTCTCGCCCTGTCATCCGTCCTCCGCCAGTTGCAGAACTGGCGTTGGCTCAAAATCGCCCTCTACGGCGGCATCGGAATCGTCGGTCTCGTCTTGTGCGCCCTGCATTTGCGGGACGCCATCCGCTTCCGCCGCACAGGCAAGGCCAGCGACATGGACATGGGCCTTTCCAAAGACACGCACCGCAACATCCATGAGAAAATCCGTAAATTCACGACCTATCGGACATGGCTGATGGGGCCCGCCGCCGTCCTGCTCGGCGGCATGGTCTCCACGATGGAATTGGCCTGCACAGGACAGGTCTATTTTCCCATGCTCGCGGCCATGTCCGCCCAAGGATTTAACGCGCGTTTCATCTGGATGCTGACTTGCTACAATCTGTTTTTCATCCTCCCGCTCGCCGTCATCACGGTGCTCGCCGCCTATGGCGTCGGTGCCAAATCGCTCGGCGACTGGGCTAAAAATCATGTGTTTTCAACAAAAGTCGTCATGGCCGCGCTGTTCGCGCTCCTCGGCGTGCTCATGCTCTGGCTGGCCTTCAGATAACCATCCACCCCTAAAAAGGGACAGACAACCATGCGCATATCATTCAAACTCATTCTCCTGACGTTCGTCATCACATCAGCCACCACCTTCCTCCATGCGGACAGCCTGAAGGAAATCGCCGCCGCGTTGGACATGGATTCGTCCTATTTCACGGCGCAAGGCTACATCAAATACAAGTATGACAAATACGGCGATCTTGAATATGACGCCAATGACCAGCCTGTCATCGCAAAGCAGAACTCAGACTCCTATTGGAATGTCCAGTCGAAAACGACGAATGACACGTCGCCGTATTACGGAAAATCCTGTATCCGCTCGACGCTCGGCTCCCGCACGCCTTCCGCCTCCACGGACGGAACTTGCGCACGTCTTTATCTTAAATTCTTTGGTCCGGGCACGTTCTCCTTCGCCTATAAGACCGCCACGGATTCGGATACGCTGAACGTCTATATTGACGGAGAAGACTCCATGGAAGCCACGGGGCTCTGCGGATATGGCGTTGATCAGCAATGGGATACAGTCGATGTCGCCATCCCTGGCGGAAAAGCTCCCGATGGCACATACTACCATGTCGTCATCGTTGAATTCCTCAAGAGCGGCCCAAGCTACTGGGATGGCAAATACGATAAGACAGAAGGCCCCGAAAAGCCAAACAAAGACGACTTCGATATGCACGATCCGTTCGACAAGGAGACCTACGAAGAGCTTCTCGCAGAATACAATTCCTTCTACAACTGCATCTGGCTCGACCATTTCCAATGGACGCCGGCCACGCCGTCGCTCACCTTCCAAAGCGGAATTGATTTCTCACAGACCACGATTTTGGACCGCTATGATGTCTCCTTTATTACTGATGTCTTGGATTTCGGCTATTTCGTCACCTACACGACGGATGGCTCCACGCCCACCGCCCAATCACAACGCTATTTCACCACAGACGCCAACGGCGATCTCGTCGAAAACACCATCAATGTCGATAAAAGCATGACCGTTCGCGCAAAAGTCTTCACAAGCGCCACTTCCGCCTACACGCCTGAACTCGCCATTTCCGCAGTCATCACCGTCAAGGCCTCCAATCCGGAAATCTCCACCGTCAAACAGCCAGACGGTTCCCTGAAAGTCACGATGCAGACGCTGTATCTCACGCCGAAAGTCTTCATCGACATCAACGGAAATCCATGTATCGATGAAGAATCAGACGAATTGGTCGATAAAAACCAAATCTACTACACGCTAGACGGCTCTGATCCAACGACGAAAGGACAGCTCTATGATCCTGAACTCGGCGTCATCATCACAGAAGCCTGCATCATCAAGGCCATCGCCAGACGCGACGGCGTATTGGACAGCGATCTCGTCGAATACGGAATCGGGCAGACGGCCCAGCCGCGCGTCTCCATGTTCAATGATCAAGGCCAGACCGAACCTTACAATGTGTACACAAGCAACAAAGGCATGACCGTCAAGGCCACCGCCATCAGCGGCGCCGTTTTGCAGGTGAGTTTCAACAACGGCCAGACCTATACCGACTTCAACGGCACATTCTATCTCAAGGCGGCAGATGGCCAGCCATCCGCAACGGCGCTAGTCCGCGCCGTCGCCAACGACCTGCTCCCCAGCAAGCCGGTATCCGTCACAGCCTTCGCCGCAACGGAATCATGGCAATTCGGCACTGTTTCAAACGTTGAGCAAGCCATCGCCATCCATCCCGGCTGGAATCTGATCGCCTTCCCATTCTATCTCACACTGGCCGATATTAACGCCATTCTCCAAAACTATTCGATCTTCTCATACGATTCGAACGCAAAAACTTATAACAAAGCGACCACCATCGAGCCGGGCGTCGCCTACTGGCTCTTCACCAAGACTGCCGAAGCCACTTCCATCCTCAAAGGCGCATCGGCCAGCGTGAAGATTCCGTCCTGTGAAAATTGGGAATATTATGGCCCAACGGAATCCAAAAACATTCCGTCCAACATCATCGCATGGGAATATCGTAACGGAAAAATCAGCGAAGCCACTTCCTTTGTCAAGGGAAGAGGCTACATTATTCATAAACGTTAATTTTTTTCAAAAATAAAAACATTAAAAAAAGGAATCACCATGTACATCGGTCGTATCGTCGCCATCGCCAGAACCAAAGACAACCGCGGAGCCGCCCTCTATCGTGTCTCTTCACGCTCCTTCCCGAACCGCATGGCCAAAACGCTTGCCAACGCCGTCGCCATCGTCCCCAAGCCCGGATTTGAGAACGACATCCAGAAGAACCCCTATATTGCCTACGACTGCCTTCGCCTCGCCAATGGCTACGCCATCGTGACCAACGGCTCGCAGACCGATCCCATCGCGGAAAAAATCGCCTCCGGCATGGCTCCGCGCGACGCGCTCGCATACGTCATGCTCTCCATGGACTACGAGCATGACTCACTGGACACGCCCCGCATCTCCGCAGTCGTCACACCGGACGGCAGCAAAGGCTGGCTCGCCATCGTCCGCAAAGACGCCCTGCTCGTCCGCGAATTCGCGTTGAAGCCCGGAGAAGCCTACTACGTCGCGACTTATGAGAAAAACCGCCCTGCCGACGACCAGAACGAACCGAACTTCACGCCCATGACCGCCGAAGAAGCCTGTGATTTCATCCTCGGCACGAAGGGCGGCGTCTTCGCGGACTTCGAGAAGCCCGTCACCGCCGTCTGCGCCGTCGCCAACGCCGACGGCTCCTTCGCCACCGCCACAAAGGACTTTGCGTAAAAATGGGAGCGCCCCGCTCCTGCGGGGCCGATTATACGGGAGCGCCCCGCTCCTGCGGGGCCGATTATACGGGAGCGCCCCGCTCCTGCGGGGCCGGTCACGCGGGAGCGTGACCCTCCCATACACAAAAAAAGGAAAATTATGCCAAACGCACATTATATCTCCGGAACCCATTGGGACCGTGAATGGTACCGCACTTTCCAAGAATACCGCCTCCTCTTCGTCAAGCTCGTTGACGGATTGCTTGATCTCATGGAGAACAACCCTGATTTCAAGTACTTCCATTTCGACGGGCAGACTACCGTCCTGCCCGACTACATCGAAATGCGCCCCGAAAACAAAGGACGCCTTGAAAAGCTTGTCAAAGACGGCCGCATTCTCGTCGGCCCATGGTTCACCATGCCCGATCTGTTCTGTCCAGGCGCGGAGGCCCTTGTCCGTAACCTATTGACCGGCAAACGGATAGCCAACGAATGGGGCGTCGAGCCCATGTGCGTCGCCTACACATGCGACATGTTTGGCCATCCGTCGCAAATGCCGCAAATCTACCAAGGATTCAATCTTCCGTATTGCGTTCTCGGCCGCGGCACAAACGAATTCGACACGCCTGCCTTCTTCAATTGGCGCGCTCCCGACGGCACGGATGTCTTTACCTTTAAATTACAGGACAAGATCGGTTACGGCGCATTCGTCGGAGCACGACGCATTTTCGAGGCCGGCGACGGCGACATTGAAAAGGCACGCGCGACCTTGAAAGAGTACATCGAACACGAAATCAACCGCACGAACGGCGACGTCCTCTGCCTCATCGACGCCATTGACCACATGCATCCCGCCGCCGACGCACCGAAATACGTCAAAGAGGCGGAAGCCGCATGGCCGGGCCTCCATGTCGAACATTCCACGCTTCCGGCCTTCTTCAAAGAAGCTGAAGCCACCGCTCATGACGTGCCCGTCCGCCAACGCGAACTGCGCGATCCCGCGCGCTACCGCCACGGCTACCTTTGGCTCATTCCGAACTGCGTCTCCTCCCGCACCCGCATGAAGCAGGCCAACGACGAATCGCAGGCCTTCCTTGAACTTCAGGCCGAACCGCTCCTCGCCATCGCTTACGACAAAGGCATCGAGCCCGCCCCGAAGATGATGCTCAAAATCGCATGGCAGACGCTGCTGACCAACCATGCGCACGATTCCATCTGCGGTTGCTCCATCGATCAAGTCCATCGCGACATGATGTATCGTTTCGACCAAGTCCGCCAGCTCGCCAAGCAGCTTCGCAACCAATCCTTCGGCGACCTTACCGCCCTCTGCAAAGATTTGGCGAAGGAGCCGAACGAATTCACCGTCACGGTCGCCAACACATTGCCACAGCCTCGCAAGGCTCCCGCCATCGTCACGATCGACTTCCCGCACGACTGGCCGTCAAAGTTCCACGACGCCTTCCGCTCGCAGGCCTACAACGCCTTCCTGCTGGAGGATGTCAATGGCAAACCGCTTGAATACCAGATACTTGACATTCAGCCCGAATTTGGCGAACGGTCGCAGTATCTCGCCCTCGGTTGGAGCGAAAATTCGCAAGGCGGACAGCGCTATACGGTCGCCGTCGATATCGACCTGCCCGCTCTCGGTTTCAATTCCTTCCTTGTCAAGCCCGCCCCGATGCTTCATCGCCCCGTCGGCTCGCTCCGCACGGCCCCCAACGCAGCCGCAAACGAATTCCTCAAAGTCACTGTCGAATCCAACGGCACGCTTACGCTGCTCGACAAGACGACGGGTAACGTCTATCATGATTTGCTCACCTTCGAAGACCGCTCAGAAATCGGTGACGGCTGGTTCCACGGCCAGACGATGTCCGATGAAATCGCCCTTTCGACCGGTTCGCCCTGCCAGATTTCCGTCGTTCACGACGGACCGCAGTGCGTCACCTTCCGCATCCAGACGAACATGAACCTCCCGAAACGCTACAACTGGCACACGGAGCATCGTTCGGATGCACGCGAAGACCTTCTCGTCGTGTCACTTGTGACATTGCGCAATCATGCGAAGTCCGTCGAAGTCGAGACGACCATCCACAACACGATTGAGGATCATCGCTTCCGTGTCCTCTGCCCGTCCGGCGCGAAAAACGCGAAAACGTGGTTCGCCCATCATCCGTATGATTTCACGGAACGCGCCATCGCCATCAATCCCGAAACACGCGACTGGTCGGAGATGGAACTGCCTGAAAAACCGTTCCTTAACATCCAGGCGGTCGGCGACGGCAAACAGGGCCTGGCTTTCATTTCCGCCGGCGGCATGCATGAAGGCGGTGTCGTCGATGACGAACTCCGCACGATCCAGACCACGTTGTTCCGCTCCTATCGCCGCACGGTCAACACGCCAGGCGAAAAGGACGGCCTTGAGCTCGCGGATCTGACGTTCCGCTACAATCTCCGCCCCTACGCGGGCGAACTGCCTGCGGCGGATCTCTGCCGTGAAATGCTCACGCTCCATGCGCCGCTGACCGTTCGCTTCTCCGGCAAGACGAAATCCGGTTATCCGCGCCTCACAGGCGAACTCTCTCCGAAACAGTCGTTTATGGAGATGTTGGACAACAATCTCGTCTTCTCCGCTTTCAAACCCGCGGAAGACGGCGACGGACAGATTCTCCGCCTCTGGAATCCCACGGGCGAAACACTCTCCGAACGCATCCGCCTCTGGAAGAAGCCTTCCTCCATCCAGCCCGTCAAACTCGACGAAACAACTGCCGACGGTGATGCCATTAAACCTGCTGAAGACATCATCACGATCACGGCCGACCCGCACAAGATCGTCACCGTGAAGATTCTGTAAACTTTACTTTACAACAAGCCCCAAACAAGCCCTGAATCTCCATCATCTGGAATTCAGGGCTTGTTCACATTAAGACATGGAGATGTTAAAGGCATGGAGATGTCCAAGCTCTGTCTTGGACAAGAAATACTCATTCATTTGAGGCCCAACAACTCTCGCGATGAGATAATAGCATCAAAATACGAATTGCCACGAACCACTTCCGCCAATTCACCATCATAGACAAGAGCCGTACGAATGGAAATGTTTTTCCGAACATTCAGCTTGGCCACTTTTTCCGCCACTTCGTGTTCGACTTCCTCTCCAATATGCTTCTGCCGTTTGACTTCTACTAGGCATACGGCTTTTCTAGCTTGTATCAGTAAATCAATCTGCACGCCTCTTTTACCATTTTTATCCTCCTTCCGGCTGTATGGAGCAGCTGAAAGAATCGGCACTCCTCCGAGATGCAACGCATCCATCAGCGTCATGGAATGGTTCACGACCAAATTTTCAAAAGCCAGCCCCATAATGCTTTCCCAGCCAGGCAACATGCCCAGCGAAATGAACTCATATTGGCCCTTGCGAATATTTGTCTCCTCAGGTTCGATATATTTTAGATAAAAACGTGTATAATTGTCACGAATACGATAACGAATCTCCTTGGCAAGCCTTCCTGTTTCAGGATTGTATCCATTATCCGCTGCCAAAAATCCCGCCTCGCATAAATCTTTGAGATTCTCGCTCAGCGCACCACCACGTTCAATACCGAAATCGTCCGCTAGTTCACTAAGCGTCATCGCCCTCTCTGACAAACGCCGTAGGATTTCACCCTTCTGCACGGCACCCTCTCCGAAAACTTCATTGAACATGGCTTTGAAATCTTTGAACAACGGCCCATCAGGATGAAAAAACAACCGTTTGATATTTTCATCAGCGGATAATGCGGGATTGACTTCCTCCAAATATTGCGGCACCCCTCCAGTAACCGACAAAACATCAATGATATCATGCGTCGCAAGACGCGTCGCCCTTTCCCCCCAGAATGCCGTACATTCCGCCGGTGTCAATTCACCAAGAACAATATCACGTGAAAAACGACCGCCAAAGCCTGCATTATCCAGTATGTTCTTGCGAATCCATGATGACACGCTGCCGCAAATGACAAGAATCAGTTTATCATGCTTCTTAAGTTCATCATCCCATGCGCTTTTCAGATATCCGGCAAAATCGTCATCGTAATGCCCCATCCATGACACTTCATCCAAAAGAACAACCGTCCACACGGAATCATCAATAGATTCCGACAACATGTTGAACGCCTGAAACCAATTCTGCGGAATTGCGTTCTCACATCCCGTGCATTTTGCCAGTTTCAAAGCGAAATTGACCAATTGATCGCGGTTCGTCTGGCGTTTTCTCAAAGGCAACCCATCGATATTGATCAATTTTAAGTCGTTCAATCTGGCAAATTCCTTGATTAAAGTCGATTTGCCGATACGACGCCGTCCACGACATGCGACAATCGATGACGTGCTTTTTTCCAAAAGCAACGCCAATGACGCCAATTCTCTTTCACGCCCAATAAACATCACAAAATCTCCATTTTTATGAATATGTGCTGTCAAAAATCACTTTTTAACAGCACATAATTGGCATTTTTATGTTTTTGTGCTGTTCATTATACTTGTTTATCATGAAATATCAAGAAAAACGGATACTATTTTTCCAAAAACGACCAGACAATTCATCATGTCCAGCCATTCAAGATGTTGGGAAATTGTAAAAAATCGCCGTTTTCATGTTGGAAAATTGCAAAAAATTGACGTTTTCGTGTTGGAAAATTGCAAAAAATCGCCGTTTTCGTGTTGGAAAATTGCAAAAAATCGCCGT
>JAFZAB010000146.1 GCA_017548425.1 Victivallales bacterium | reverse complement strand
AGCCCTGCTTTATTCCAAGGAAAAGACCTGCAAATGGCATGCGGACGACATGCATGCACCATCCTTATTTCATTTGGATTCGTCACGGACAGCATCCGCCAGTCAGTCCATGAACGTGTCGGGAAATGCCGGTCATGAATTGCTGTCTTGCACTACCGATTCTCACCTTTGGAGTCCTCCGGTGATTTTGAGGTTGGGATAATCACCTGATATCCTCTCCTATTATATTTGCATTGTTTTTCCATGTTAAACCAGAGTATTTTCAAACTGAAATTATCATTGTATTTATCCATGTTGACATTATTCAATAATATCAATGTATATTAAATATAATCATCATTAAGTTTTTACAAATTAAATATAGAATATAAATCCCTTACATTGTCAAGGTATTTCATGATTGGTGTCATAAATCATAAAAAAATCAAACAAAAATCATTCTTGTACTAAAATTCAACGAAAAAAAGTAAGCTTGAACTAATATATAAGATGTCTAATTAAAATTTGTAACATATTAAAATTTATAGCCATTATATTTTTCATACATCAGATTATGCTGTATGATATTTCTCTGAATATTTATAACATAAAGTAAAAATCCACAAAGGCTGGATTTTCCATATAAGTATATTACTATTAAAATGGTTAAAATAATGATTTTATGTTAGTTATAAATAATATTATATTATCGTTTGCATCTTATATTAAATTTTTATTATGTTTATTCAGGCTAATAGAATCATTGCTTAGAGTAAAAAAGCATTGCCCGATTTAGTGACTTGAAGAGGAATGATATTGCATGATATTTCATTATTTTGCACGAGAGATGTTCTTTTTTATAGATAAGATTGATAATAATGGATGGTATTCGATTCCCGAATGGACGCCATTCAGGGCTGATTACATCAAATTATGTGGAAAAAAACTGGCCACCGTCAAGCGCCAAATATTCAACGGCGGATGGGAATGGCTCAATCTCACGAGGGTCTTCGCCCTGCAGATGAGCGGCACCCAGACGTCGGTCACAACCTCTACGCCGCTACATACGTAGCCGTAATTTCACGTCGTGTGCCTCCCTTTGTTAGTTCGTGGTTGATTGTCTCTACAAAGTATTTTCAATCAGAAAATACTCACCTTGTGAGTCCTCCGGTAAATTCGAGGTTGGTGCAATCACTTTATATCACCTCCTATTATATTTGCATTGTTTTCCCATGTAAAAACAAAGCAGGCTTCTCCCCTTTTCGCAGATAGTGTTCAAGCGCGGGAAAACGGTCGTCGCGAGGTGCCTTCGGTCAAAATTCTCCGAAGGCAAAAAATGAGGGGGAGGAGTTTGCGCTGAATAACAACTCCTGACCTCTGCTCATGGCATTTTTCGTACTCAAAAACGTTTTTCGGGAATTCTCCGAGCAGTTTTCCGACAGGTGAAAAAAGTAGAGGTCAAGAGTTTTTATGGTAGTAGAGGTCATGGATTTTACTAGTGGAGAATCCGCGGAGAAAAAGTCGCGTTTCAGGCCAAAATCATAGGGATTTTTCAGCGAAATTAAATTCTCTGTCCTTTGCCGCCTTTGCGAAGCGGAAGTCACAAGTCGCCTGTTTCCACCATGTTGCACAGAAATAAAAAACGCCCGACGGCGATTGCCATCGGGCGTGGAGAAAAGCAAAGCGATGGAGCAGAAGAGATTCGAACTCTCGACCCCCACGTTGCGAACGTGGTGCTCTAGCCAACTGAGCTACTGCCCCGAGAACAACATTACTATACTCCTTCATCTGACTTTGTCAAGAAAACAGATGATTTTTTCCCTTTTTGCCTACCAGACTCCCCCAAAAGCTACTTGGCATCCAGATTTCCCTCTAAATTCGTCTGACCCACTCCACCAAACCTTGCACTAAATAATTCAAAGAACATATCTTTTTATCTCATGAAATGAGTATCACTTTTTAACATTTTTAATCACAAACTCCTTACTACAGATGGTGCAGTCCGGTTTCACAAACAAGACTGCACCATTTTACTGGATCAGTTAATATGTTGGCTTACTTTTCTATTTCTGCCACCAGTTTACTGAGTTTTTTCGAATCATACAACTTTCTCAGATTGGCTTCACTGGTTGGTATTGGATACGCATTGTGCACGATCCGGTCCATGATTGAATCGGCCGCCGTGCCGCCTCCTAGCCTGTCATGCCATTCATCCCGTGGATACTGCCCTACAAAGACAGTTGGATGTTTTTCAGCCCTGCCCTCAAGAATTTCAAAGAGGATTTTTGCATCATTCTCCGCAATCTTATAGTTGAGCCACTCGTCGATGATTAGCAACTGGTAGTTGCACAGTTGTTTACGATATCTTGTCACAAGCAGTCTGCTGTCCTTGTTTGCCTCAAAATAATGCAAGAGATCCGGCATCCGTATGTAGAATGAGCGGTACTTTTGCCTGCACGCCTCAACTCCGAGTGCGCAAGCCAGATATGTTTTCCCTGCACCGGTAGGTCCAGTGATAATAATGTTGGTGGCGTTCGAGATGAACCCCATGGACGCCAGATTTTTGATTGTCGATTTCTTGATTTGCCTGGCGTCGTAGTTGAGTGATTCAATGCTCGCCATGGGATATTTGAAATTTGCGTTTCTTATCAGTCTTTCAATGAGTCTGTTTTCCCGTTCCTGCACCAGAGCCGTGAGAATCCGTTCGATCCTTTCATCGAAATTAATATCAATGAGGCTTATATCTTTCTCCTGCGCCTCAATGATTCTCGCTAGATCGACCAATTCAACTTCGGACAAGCTTTTCTTCAATTTTGCATCCATTTTATCAGCACTCCTATTTGTAATATTCCGCACCACGAACAATACCGGATTTTCTGCCCTCTTCTCTATAATCCTCATCGTCTTTATTTTGATTAAGTTGTTGTGCATGCCTGAGGATAGTCCCATAGAAGGGCATGTGGTATTCCTTAAGCGATAGTTCACAGGCTTTTTCAAGTATTTCTGGAGAGAATGTCGTTCCCAGAGCGACAATGGAGATTGTTGTTTGAAGCGATTGTTCTTCTACCTTGGCTTCCGCGAACATCCTGCGGATGACCTCAAATGTCTGCGGACCTATTTCACGGGCCTTGTTACGCATCATTTCAGGAGTCATTTCCTGCTTCAATCTCATGGGAAGATGGCTTTCGTCCGTCCTCATCCCGTATTTCAAATGCCTGGGAAGAATCTGGTGACTGGCTATTACCTCCCTGTCGTGGTAGATGAAGACCATATGATCATTGAATTTCACGTTCACCTTCTCTCCTATGTATTTGCATGGTACAGAGTACTGCCCATTGTTCCACCAGATATGCGAATTTGGATAGACCTTATGCTCATATGACCATTCGCACACCTCATATGGAACCAATGGCAGCGGCTTCAGGCAATGTTTCTCCTCCAGCTCAAATACAGTCGAACGGTTTCCTTCCCGCTTCTGGAAAGGCCTGTTGTTGAAATCATCAAGCGCATTCCTTATTGCCTCATTCATAACATCGATAGAGGCGAATCTCTTGTTCCTAAGCCTGGCGATAATGGCTGAGGCAATCAGGCCGACAGTGCCTTCCACACTTGCCTTGTGCTTCGGTTTTCTGACACCAGCCGGCATGATGGCGACGGAATAATATTCGGCAAGTGCAAGATAGTGTTCATTCAAAATGATATCATTTTTTACAGGATGTGAGACAACGCCAGCCTTGAGGTTGTCACATACGATTCTCAAGGGAGTGCCACCAAAAAATTCGAACATGTGCACATGGCATGAAAGCCAAGACTTCTCTTTCATGTCTGGGGCAGCCTCTACATAGCTTTTTTGGCTATAAGGCATGGTGGCGACGAACAGGTAGGCAGTCATCGTTTTCCCTGTATCAGAGTCGATATAGCTCATAGTCGGCCCAGACCAGTCCACTTCCAATGTCACCCCAGGCTTGTGGGGCACTCTGCTTGTATAGCTCTTTTTGACTGTATATTTCTGGTAGTTTCTTGTGAAAGTAAGGTAGGAACACGCCTTTTCGCCTTTTTCACTGCACTTTGAACAATACACTTCCCACAACGACTTCTCCGTGACACCCGTCTTCATCAGTTCCCCGTGCACGTACTTGTAGTCAACAGGGGCGTATCTGCGACTGTGTTTGAATTTTTCCGGATAGAAAAGGGTGTACAACATCTCATCATCCAAGCATGAAATGTCATCCCATGTCTTTCCGGAGTTCTCGAACAGTGCCTGGATTTCCGTCACTGTTTCTCTGGATACTTGCAATGTCTTGGAAATAAGCCCTGTGCTTTGATTCTTTCCAAGCCGTTCCAGAATAGCTCGAACATTGCTTTTCTTGAACATAAATACTCCTTTGTTTTGTTACCGCTACGACACCATGTCGCCGCTTATGTGAAACTATAAGGAGAAAAATCCAAAGCATCAACTCTAATAGGAAATACTTTGAACTTTCTTTCATACAATGGCTTTTTTCTCATCTTCTATGTGGGAGAGTAACAATTAATTAAATTTTGATTTATTTGGGAAATATGGGGTTAAAGATATAAGACTATGTGTATTATTACTATAAATGATTATAGAACTTTATTTATATTTGATTTCAAGGGGAAAATGTATTACAGATATGGAAAAAGCGAAAAAACAGTGAATTTTAAGTGAATTTTAAATTTAAAAACACTTACATGATTCCGTATGCGTTTATTTTTTTCATTTGCCACTCGTATTTTCTCTGCCTTTCGCATGTCTGATGAATTGATTTTCAGCCGTTCACGCTATATTTTATTAGTTTTTTCATTGATTTTGCGTGACATCCATGCAATAATCCGCCCGAAGCTGCGTTTCATGGAATGAAACGCAACCGAAGAACCCACCATACCTTTAATTATAATAGACCAATGAACCGCTCCATTTTCATCTTCCTGCTGGCCCTGTTCGCCATCGTCCATTTTTCCGTAGCCGATGCCAATTGGCGTGACGACGCGGCGGAATTGAAGAAAATCCGCCATGACAATTTCGAAATGCGGGCCTACCCTGCCCCGCAAGCCAATGCGATCAATTTCGCGTTCGGCGATCTGCAGCCAAACGGCGAATCCGCCTTCTTCTCCTATCAAAAGAATGTCTTGTCATTTTCAATCAGCGACGGCACGAAACAAGACATCCACGATGTCGCCATCAACGACAAGACGCCGCTCATCATCCGCCGCCATGGTGTCTGGCTGGAAGTCCTCACGCCAAGCAAACGACTTTGCCGCGTGGTCACGTTCGCCAAGCTGAAAGGACAGTTTATCGTCGCGAAAACCGACGGCAAGCCGGCCATTGAAAAGCTTGACTACCAGCGACTTGAGCCGTTCGCATTCGGCGACGACTTCATGCGGACAGAGGAAGAGGCAAAACAATGGGGCGTCTGGACGCCCGTTTCCGGCGAATGGAAAATCTATTCCGTCATGGAACGGATCTACGACAATCCAGCCGCCCGCATCCGTGAAGGCTACGAACCCGTCGCCGACCGCAGCCCCAACCCGTTCTGTCTCTCCGCGAAAGCGCCGCAGGATGAAGCGATCATCGTCACAGGCTATGACTTCTGGTGCGACTATGAGGCGTCCGTCTCCATCAAGCCGTTTCTTTCGCAATTCGGTCTGATTTTCGGCTATCAGGACGAAAAGAATTTCAATCGCGTCGAATGGAATCTTCCGACGCTTGGCGAAAGCCCCGCCAAACTCGCCGTCATCCGCCGTGAAAACGGAAAGGACACCACGATTCAATCCCTTATGGTCATGGGCCGTTCCGAAACATGGTGGAAACTCGCCGTCAGACTCTATGGTGATGAGTTCCAAGTTCTTCTGGACGACGCGGTGGTCACGCGCAGCGTCAATCCGTCGTTTATCGGCGGCAAAATCGGCCTCTACGCCCGCGGAGCCAATGAGACATTCTTTGATGACGTGGAAGTCAAAACGATTACAGACGCCAAATTGGGCAATTCCGTTTCGGAACTTCTGAACAAAGCCGTCCTCGCCGCCAATCCAAATGCCGCCGATGAGGCAAAATGGTCAAATGGAAATGACGCAGTCGGAATCTTCAACGCTCCGAAATCCGCGACTGCGGAAAAACGCGCTTTCACCGCCATCGGCTGCGACGACTGGCCCGCGCAACGCGTCGAAGTCAGTCTGCTGAACAGCCAAGCCGCTGGTGCGCAAGGCATTGCGGTCGGTAACAAGCAACAGTACCGTGCCATTTGGACAGCCGCCGACGGCGGGCAGATCCAATTACGTCAAGCCGACGGTGCCGCGGAGAAGACGATTGTCTCGTTGCCCTGCCCATGGGACGGCAAAGCGTCGCTTCGACTTGCGGCGGACACGACGTTCGCCAACGCCGTCACTGTCTGGGCGGACAGCAAGCTGATGATTCGCCATCCCGTTCCCGCGCAGGAACTTGGCGGCAAAATCGCGATTCTCTCAGAGAGCGCAGAAGCGAAATTCGCCAATCTCGTCTTGTTCGCCACGCTGAACCGCGACTGGGAGAAAACAGTTGATATTGCGCGTTTTGCGAACGATCCGTTCATGCAAGGCTGGGCATCATCCCGCTATGCATGGATCAAACAGGGCGACAAGGCTGACCAATCCTATCCGCAGACGCATGTCTATACCGGCGATCTCTACGGTGCTTTCACATTGGACGCGCCTATTCAGCCGAATCTAAACTATCATTTCGGTGCGGACGATCCGAAATCCGCCGAATCTTATCTTCTGAAGACGGAACTGGATACGGCGACGCTAAAAGGCACGCTCTCCCTCTTAAAAGGCGACAAAGTCCTTGCTTCCAAGCCATTTACAGCCAAAGCGAAAACCGTCATTCCAGGTTCACAGATCATCGACGAAAAGATTGGCGAACAGCCGCGCACGCCGGATACGGATTCCTATGGGAAGCTGTCGTTCCAAAAGGATGGACACGCTTTCTGGGCATCCATTGATGGTGTCGAACTGTTCTGCGTCCATGATGACAAACCGTTGACGGGCCGCGCGTTCGCCGTCGATATTCCCGCCAAGCTTGATTTCATCCATTTGGAACTGAAGCGCGAAAGCCTGAAGGACTATCTGTTTGAAAAGGCGGAGACTGACTGGATCCAGTCCGGCCGCTGGCAGGTCACCAATCGTTTTGCCTGCGATCCGCGTTGGTCGCACATGAACGGCGAATCGAAGGGAACCGCCGCATTATGGTCAAAATTCGATCTTGACGGCGACTACACGATCGAATGTTTTGCAGGCATGCGCATGCGGCAGGGCGAACTGCTCGAAGGAGCGCGAATCTCCTATCCGCGCGTCGGCGACATCAACGTCGCGTTGGATGGCGACGGCCACGAGCTGTTCTCCGGCTACAATCTCATCGTATCCGCTTGGGATGCAAGATGGTCTGAAAAATGGACACAGTTCTGGCGGCGGGACAAAGTCGTCACGCAATCAGACGCGGAACTCATCCCGCGCGGTCGTTTCCGCGCGCCGCATGGACGGGCTGTCGAAGTCGATTGGGATCCGGGCGGCCGTCCTGTCCACGGTGCATGGTATGCCTTGAAAATCCGCAAGACAGGTAGCAATTACGATGTTTGGTTCGACAATACGCCTGTGTTTTCCTTCAATGAAAAGTCTCCGTTGGAAGCGGGCCGCCGCATCGCGCTGTGGACGCAGCACAATTCCATCGTGCTCGCCCGTGTGAAACTCAACTACCGTCATTTCAGCCGCACGGCGCCGTTGGCGGCTGTACAGCCTGAAGCGAACGCCAAGCCGGAATTCCGCCCTCTTCCGCCGACCATGCAGGAAGATCTTCCAGCTCTGAAAATCACCTCCGCCGTGCACTTTCTGACGCCGTTCCAATTTACGTCATGGAATGGCGACCAAAGCGCGGAAGTCGTCTTTGCCGACAATGCATGGACGTTTCGCAACGCCAATTCAGGCGGCGACTTCGGAGCGAAGATTCCGCTGGAACACGTTGATCTCATGCAGATTGCGAAACTGGAATTTGATTTTCAAGCGTCGCCGAACGCCTTTGTCAACCTCTATTTCAGCATCGACGAAGATCCTGTCAGCCGTTATTTCATCACGTTGAGCGGGCCGGACAACGAAGCGCCAAACCTTTATAAAATAAGCGGCATCCAGAAGCTTGAACAGGGCAACTGGACACATGTTTCCATCGATTTGAACCGCGCCATCCACGCGAAATACCCGTGGCGCAAGTCATGGACGCTCAATTCGATGATGATCGGCATGCTTCACGAAAGCTATCTCAACGCGGGCCTCAACGGCAACCAACGCGGCGCAACCTACATGCTGCGAGACGTGAAGCTGACGACCATCCATCCTGCCAACATCACGGCGAAATGGCTGCTCGCGCCTGAACAGCAGCCACCCGAATACCGCGCATGGTTCGCCGCCACCAATGACGACGGGCAGGCGGCTCCCGCCACCGCAACCGCCTTGAAGGACACCACACATGCCTTCACGCCGAAAGCCATGACGGATAGGTTTCTTATCATAGAAACCAAACAGCCAGACGGATCATGGAAACGGCTGATGGCATATGAATGCCCGCAGCCTGTCGCGGCTCCGCTGACCGCCGTTCTTCTTGATCCCAAGCCCGGCCAGCCGTGGGGCGGCAATCCGATCGCCATTCAGTTCCAAGGGGCTAAAAACGTTGTACCGATTCTGGAGGACACGGAACTGGTCATCGACAAGCAGACGCTTCGGCTCAATTCGCTGAACACTGCCTACGACAGTGCGAAACGCATTCTGACCATCCAGCCGCTCTTCTCCGCCTTCAAGGCTGATCAGCAGGAACTGGCGTGTTCATTTTCCTTCCATGACTGTACTGCCCAAACCACGAAATCCATCCAATGGAAATTCGCCTTCGACCGTTCGCAGGACAAGACGCCGCCGACGCTGCCCGTCATCAAAGACGCCAAGACGTCGCTGGCGGGACTCGCCTACCCTGCTTTGGAAATCAGCGCGAATAATCTCGGCAGCCGCCTCAAGCTTGATTTCGCCATGCGTGACGATACGCCTCTGCCCGCCGCCTATGTGACCAATACCATCTGCGGTTCAGACGCTTCCGTCAATTTCAAAATTCCGCCTTTCTCCGCCAACCAATATCCGTTCCTCTCCTTCGACTACAATATTCCGGATGCCGAAACCTTCATCGATCTCCTGCTCATCGGCTCCGTCCGTTCCGCCTTCGGCATGACGGATCGCGAAGCCCGTGAAGATCATTATCTTCAAGATATTCCGAATATTCAGGCGGACGGCAAATGGCATCGTGCCGTCATTGATCTGCGCCCCTATTTCAACAGTCGCTCCACCACCTTCCCGCAACAGGCGTGGAACGTCAATCAAGTCTCCATCGGCAATTTCTACTATTCCGGAACGGAGCCCGGCAGCACATACGCCGTCTCCAACATGCGTCTTGCGCAAATCGCGACGACGATCAACGGCCCGTTCGCCCTCAATTGGACGTCAAATGATCCAAGTGGCGTCGCCGGTTATAGTTACGTTTGGGATGACAAGGACGACACCATGCCGGACACGACGGCGGACACGACGCTTTCCTCCGTTTCTTTCGAAAAACTCGAGCCCGGCCTGAAATACTTCCACATCCGCGCCGTTGACAAAAACGGCAACTGGGGCCCTGCCGCACACTATCTCTATTTCGTGGACAATTCCGCCCCGAAAGCCGTCGCCACCATGCCGATGGCGACCTCCAAAGGCGCGGCAGACACTGTTTCCATCACGTTCAATCAAGACGGCGGCTCCATGAATTTCAGCGGTGCCATGCTGGAGATCAACGGCACGCAACGCACGTTGAACCGAGCGAATACGACGTTTGATCCCAAGACGCGGACGCTGACATGGAACATGTTGTCTGACAACAACTTGATGGGCGGAATCATGAAAGACGGAGACGCTTTTGTCGCCAAATTGACCGGCGTGCGCAACATCGCGGGCGTCGAAGCGCCGCCTGTTGAATGGTCGTGGAACACGGATTTT
>JAFZAB010000145.1 GCA_017548425.1 Victivallales bacterium | reverse complement strand
ATTGTTGAGTGATTAGATATTAGTTGGCTTTTTCGTCATCCTTGACCTGTCCGTCTTCGTTGTCAGTGGTATTCTGAGCCTCCTTGAGGGACTTCAGCAGACGGTAGAGGTCGCGTGAACTGCCCCACGTAAACCAGACAGTCGTGACGATACCGACGAGAAGGCTGAGCGGCAGGGAGTAGTAGATCCAGATGTTGGTCCACGTGGCTTCTGTCCAACGCCATTCCGGCTTGAGGTTCCAGATGGCTTCCACCAGGAAGAAGAAGAAGTTGTAGAACGACCAGATGACGACACTCCATGCCAAAATACGATCGCCTTTGGAATATTCCGGCGTGATGCCGAGGAGGCTCTTCCAGTTGAATTTCTTCTCTTTGGCGGATTCGATGACGCTCTGGTCGGCTTCCTTGTCAACAAAGTGCTCAAGGTTGTATTCGCCACGGTGGAGGAGTTTGTCGAGATTGTAGGGCTTCTTGCAGGTCAGCCAGGAGACGACGACGTAGCCGACGACGGCGGAGACCATGCCGAGCAGATAGATTTCCTGTCCCGTGATCGGGAACTTGCGGGCGAATTTCTCAGGCGCGACTTCCCAGTTGACGATTGTGAGTTTGTCGCCGAGATAGGCGAGGGAGAGGCGGAAGTTTTCGAGGAAGTTCGGGAAGTTCGTGGCGAGCCAGTTGTGGACATCGACCCATTTCTGATTGATGCCGAAACCGAGGAGGGCGAAGAAGAGACCGACGATCATGGCCGTGAAGGCGCCAGCCGTCGTTCCTTTGCGCGTATAGAGGCCGCCGAGCATGCAGGCGCCCGCGCCGCCGAGATAGATGGTTCCCGTGAGGGCGAAGAACTGGAGGATGTAGTCGCTCTGGCTGAAGTAGTAACTGAACCACCATGCGAAGATTGCGACGAAGGAGATGGCGATTCGGAGCAGGCGGAGTTGTGCCTTCTGGGAGATAGGCTTGTGGTAGATCGGCAGAACGACGTCCTGAATGAGAATCGTGCCCCAGCTGTGGAGGTAGGTGGTATCCGTGGAGACCATCAGGAAGATCATGAGGGCCATGAACGTGCCGGTGACGCCGATGGGCAGGATGTGGCGCAGGGCGACGGGCACAAGCATTTGGTTGCCAATGGTTTCACGCGTGGTCAGCGTCTTCTTCAACTGCTGGGCGGAGGCGGTGTTTTCCGCGGCTTTGTCTTCGGCAATGGCCTTGACGTCGCTTTCCGTGACGCCTTCGGGAAGCGGGAATTCTTCCTGCACCATTTCATGGATTTCCTGATGAACGGTGGCCGCATGGGAAGCGTAGTGGGACGAATTCATATAGGTGTAGGCGCCGATAACCATCAGCATGAGGGCGATGCCCATGAATCCTGCGCGCCACTGGCCGAGAACGCCGGCCATCTTCTGTTCATGCGGGTTGGCGGCGGAGCAGTAGTAGGCCTGGTTGCCGAGCCATGCATTGCGGTTGTAGATGGCGCCGATCATGCCGATGATGATGTACAACAAGTTGAACTGCGTCAGTTTATCGACATTGAAGGGGTTGAAGAAACTCTCGCCTTCGGGGCGGCTCAAAACGGCGTCGCGGACATCCGCGACACTGAAGATGCAGAGCAGCGCGACGACGATCGCCGTATAGCCGAAATAGGCGAAAATACCTTGGCAGCAGTCGGTTACCATGGTGGTGATCTGTCCGCCTGCGAGCACGATGAAGAGGGCGATGCCGAGGAAGAGGGCCATCAGTAGGCCGAAAGTCTTGAAATGGATTCCGCAGATGGTGACGATTTGCGGCAGATGGCAGTAGTAGATGACGAAACGGCCGGCGACGGCGGGGAAGAGGGCGTAGTTGATCAAACCGGAGATGAAGGCCGTGCTGCCCGCAAAAATACGGAAGGAGCGGTTGTAGCGTTTTTCATAGAATTCGGCCATTGTGAGCACGCGCGTCTCACGATAACGGTAGATGACGAAGCCTGTCAACGTCATGAGCAACGTGAGGGCGAACGTGAGGTTGCCCCAGAATTCGATGGCGTAGCCAGAACGGTATTTGGATTCGAACTGGGCGACGACGGTGATCAGACCCATGCCGGCCGTGCCGTCCGCGACGGTCAGCAGATAACGGCCCGCCTTTCGTCCAGCGGCAAGGAATCCCGCCACGTTGTTGGTGTAATGTTGCGCCACAACGCCGATGACGACGATGGCAATCAATGGAATGGCGACAATCGACCAGTCTAAAAACGACATTCTGCAAGCTCCTGTTTTGGGTTGATTATATTTAATAATGTATTGGGAACAAAACAAATGGCCTTTTTGTGAAAAGGCCTCATGTCAATTTAACGCATGATTGGAAAAATGCACTTTCAGTGGACATAGATTTCTGTGAAAACCTATGGATAAGTGATAAAAGGGACGAAAACGACGGAAGGGACAGAGTTTGCGGAATCATTTCGCCAGAAAGACGGTGGAGGTCGGATAGGCGAAGGAGAGGCCTTCTTCGTTGAAACGCTTTAGGACGGCCATGTTAATGTGGTTTTTATAGTCCTGCAGGGTGTAAAAGTTCGTCGTTTTGAACCAGATGTAGCCTTGAATTTTCAGGGCGAAATCCGCACATTCTACGAAGGCGAAGCGGGGCGGCTTGCCTGGAACCATGATGCCCGACATGTCCGCGCAGATTTCATTGATGATTTTGAGAGCCTTCTCCATCTGCTTGGGCGTGGTCTGATAGACAAGACTGAAAGTGAAGCATTCACGGTAGTAGTCGCGGTTGCTGAAATTGTCCAACTCCGTATCCGCAATGACGCGGTTCGGGATGTCGATGAGCCGTCCTTCGAACGCTCGGAGGCGGATGCTGCGCAGTCCGATCTGTTCGACGGTGCCTTCCGTGTCGCCGATTTTGACCCAATCACCTACCTTAAATAGTTGGCTTCCAAGGATGGAGAACGCCCCGAAGAGATTGGCGATCGTGTTCTGCGCGGCGAAGGCAATGGCGACGCCGACGACTCCCGCACCAGTGAGCAACGGCGTGATTTCGACATGGAAGACATTCTGCAAAATAAACAGGATGGCAATGAACCAGACGACGGTCTTGACGATGCGGCGGATCAAATCCAGCATTAGCTTGCTGGTGGCGTAAGACTCCTTGTTCTTTCGTTGGAAGTGCTGCGACCATGCTTTGTCGATGGCGTTGATGATGCTAAGGATTCCCGCCAGGAAGACGACATTGAAAAGGGCAAAGAAGGTCTTGTCGATGATGCGGTCGATTTGGCCTGGAAAATGAACAAGGCTGTTGCTGTAGGAAAGCCCCGTGAGCAGGAAAAGCAGCGAGATGTGCATGGAGAGCCGATGGATGAGTTTGCCCAGCCTTTCGGAGAGCTTCGACACGCCTCTGCTGACGATGTGGCGCAGGCTCATCAGGATGACGATGGTGAAAAGAGTGGTGACGAGGACGCTGATGCCGCAAGCGATAAGTTGTATCTGGTTTGTTTCAAACCAGTTGCCGACTTCTGAAGCGTTCGTGGTGATGGTCGAGATGACCTCTTGAATGCTTTCTTTCTCAGGCGGCGGAGCGGCGCGGAGGACGGGCGTCGTGTCAACGGGCGGTGTTTCCTGTGTCGCGGTCTGTGGTGTGGTTTGCGGTGTAGTCTGCGGGGTGGTCTGCGGCGCGGGTTGCACTGCATTCTGCAAGATCTTTGTTTCTATGGTATTAGGTGTATCAGGCATATTTTAAAGGGACGAAAGGGACGAAAGGGACAGACGTTTTTAAGCTTTGCCGAAGCAGACCAAGCCGAAATAGGTGACGGTGTTTTCACCGTTGATGTAAGGCATTCCCGCGCAATCTGCTAGCTTGGCGGCGATGATGCCGTAACTGGAGATGGACGGCGACATACGGTCCGGAAAACGGCATGGCGCATCCGGATAGGTGCAGGTCTTGCAGAGATGGCAGCCGCCAGTGGAAAGGAGCTTGAAGGGCGGCGTCAGCAAATCGTAGAGACGGTCGCAGACATTGCGGAATTCCGTGCCGCCACGCGCCATTCCTTCGACGTCGTAGGAATCTTCCAGTTCATAGACGGAGCAGAAGACGAGCGCGTCGGAATAGGAGTGGCAAGTCGCTTTGGACTGCTCCAATGGACCGCTGCCTGGTGCGCATGTCCAATATTTTCCGTAGCGGCGGCATGCGTTGCTTTCGCAGAGTTTCAGGGCTTGCGGATCGAAGACGATGTCGGTCGTTTTGATGAAGCCGTATCTAGTGATACCGATTTTTGGGAGGTCATCCAGTGAGTAGTTCGGTTTGAAAGGGAGGGTTGCCATGGCGATGCCTTTTTATATTGATAAATGGTTTGATTCGCTTCAGTCCCAATGGGATGGGACGGAACGGTCATAGAAATTCGTTCCGATGCCGAGCGAGCGTGGCTTTTCAAGATCGGCGACGGGATTGTCGCCGCGATGGATGAGTTTTTCCGGGCGGATGTTCTCCTTTTCGAGAACGTATTTGAAGAGGGAGCCTGTCTGTTTGAGGAGGCCGCATTCGTTGGAAACGTATAGCGGCAATTCTGCGAAGATAGGCGAAGCCTTCGCGAGAAGTTGCTTGATGTATTTGGATTGCAGATACATATCCGATATGAAAATGACGCGTTCGCCTTGCTGGAGAAGGTCATGGATTTGCTTCACGTTGGCGTGGATGGGGCGTGTGTTCTCCAGTTCGAGACGGAACTCGAATGTCTGGAGGAAATCCCGTTGCGCTTTGGAAAGAGAGCATGTTTTCGCCAATTGGTCATAGATGTCGTCGAAGTTGATATCTTCGGCGGCGGATTGTCGGCGTGCGTCTCCTTCCGCCTTGCGACGTAAATCATGGAAATTTTCCGCGACGTCATGCGGCACATCCGGATGCTCCGCCATCAGCCGCGTGGACATGAGATGGAAAATGTCCACTGGCTTCTGGACGCGCCGTCCGATGACCGTATCGAAAATGTCGAAAGAAAAAATCATGGTTGTCGCAAAAGGCTGATTTGGTATGAAAATCGCATGGAATGCGTTTTTTCATGGATAAAAAAACGAAAACTGTCAATACTATACAGCATAATTTGGAAATATGACGTATATTATGGTAAGAAAACTTTGGATTGTTCAAAAGAATGGCGTCGGACAGACGGTTTGGCGGCATGATTGAAAACGGTTTAGACAACGGGAAGCATGACCATGGATAAAATGAAAGAATTGGCGATAAACGGCGGCACGCCTGCGGCGGCGGGGCTTCCTCCGCGTGGACATATGGGCAAGGAAGAAAAGGCGGCGGTTGACGCGTTGTTCGACGAAATGATCGCCACCGGCAACGCCCCGACGTATCATGGCAAGCAGGAAGAGGCGTTCTGCAAGGAGTTTGCGGAATATCTAGGCGGTGGTTACGCTGACGGCGTGAACTCTGGCACGAATTCCGTTTTCGTCGCGTTGCGGGCGTTGGATCTGCCACCGTTCTCAGAAGTTTTGTTCGGTTGCATCACGGACAATGGCGGCGTCATGCCGATTGTCATGAACAACTGCATTCCGATTCCCGTCGATACGATGCCCGGCTCGTTCAATATCGGGCCAGAGCAGATTGAGGCGCGCATCACGGAACGGACGTCCGCCATCGTGATTGCGCACATCATGGGCGAACCTGCCGACATGCCAGCCATTATGAAAGTCGCTGAAAAATACCATCTTCCCGTGGTGGAGGACTGCGCGCAGTCCCATGCGGCGAAAATCAACGGCCAAAACGTCGGTACGTTTGGAACGGTCGCGGCGTTTTCGATGATGTCCGGCAAGCATATGTGCGCGGGCGGGCAGGGCGCGGCCGTCTTCACGAAAGACGAGGCCATGTATTGGAAAGTGCGCCGTTGCGCAGATCGCGGCAAGCCATTCGGCGTGAAGGCGTCGTCATCCGTTGAAATCTCGTTGAATTTCAACATGGACGAAATCCATGCGGCCATCGCACGTGCCCAGCTGAAAAAACTGCCGTATTTCTCGGCAGGTCGCCAGAAGGCCGTGGAATGGCTTAAGACGCACGGTCTGTACGATTTGAAGTGCCTCACATTCCAACAGACGGAATTGAAGCCCGGCTTCGAATGCTGCTATTGGCGGTTGGTCTGCCAATTCCATGCGGATAAAGCGACGTGTTCGAAGGATGAATACGTGAAGGCGTTGGCCGCCGAAGGGCTGCCCGTCGCTGGCGATTACCATGCGGGCTATCCGCCGTGCCATCAGTGGTTTGTGAATCGTGCCGAGCAGTTCCCGTGGAATGCGCCGCAGTACAAAGGCGACCGTTTTGCCGCATATCCCTGCACGAATGCGGAGGCGGCTCTGGACGCGAATTTCCTGATGATGATGCAGGAGAATTTCAGCGACGACGACTGCGCGAAGATCATGCGTGCCTTCCAGAAGGTGGATGCCGCATTTGCAAAATAAACGCTAGCAAAAGGAAAGGCGATGGAAGACAAGGTCAAGCGGTATCTGGAGAGAATTGAGTATTCAGGCGGCACGGAGCCGACACTGGAAAATCTCTATGCCCTGCAGAAGGCGCATTTCACCCATGTTCCGTATGAGAATCTGGATATCTATTATGGACATGAGTTCACGCTGGCCGTCGATGAAGTCTATGACAAAATCGTCAACAGGCGGCGTGGCGGATACTGCTTTGAACTGAACGGTTTGTACGGCTGGTTGCTGAAACAGCTGGGCTACAAGACGGAAGAGTATTTCGGACGGTGGCTGTTCGGCGAGCCGCTGACGGTGCCGTTGCGCCGCCATCGCGTCATCAAAGTGTTTTTGCCAGAAGGCGAATACATTTCAGACGTCGGCATCGGCTGCCAGGCGCCGCTTGTGCCGTTCAAATGCGTTTTGGATGAACCGCAAGAGCTTAGCGGACGGATGTACCGCATCGTCACAGATCCTATTCTCGGAAAGGTCATTCAAGTCGTAAATGGCGCTGTTAGCCGTAATTACTTCTCGTTTGACGAAGCGCCGCAACAACCTATTGATTTCATGTATGCCCACTATTGGTGCGCACATCATCCGGATTCGCCGTTTACGGGCAAACTGATGGTGCATGTGCCGACGGAATATGGACGGAACAGCATCGCATCCGTTGTGAATCCGGAAACGGGCACGATTCTGCCCGAATTGAGCGAATCACTGGCAGACGGAACGTCCAAACGGACGTTCCTCTTTAGCCGTGAACAGCTTCTGGACGCCTTGTCAACGTATTTTGGAATCCATTACGATCCGACTTCTATTTCGCGTTGAAACGCAATTCGCGGAAATACGTTCCCTTAAGATCCTGCACTTCTGCAAGTGTCTGGATATGAAGGTATGACGGGCCGAAGGCGGAAAATGCCGCCGTGTCCATCGCCAGTTCGCGGACAGCATCGCCGCAAGTGACGACGGCGCGTTTCGCGGCGCAGTCCCATTCGAGGCGGACGGTTGCCCAGCGGCCGTTTCCGCCGATGAAATCCGCCTTGACTGGCGTGGCGAGATAGCTTCGCGGCGCGAGATATTCGTCGCATGGATTGCTCCAATGGTCCTGCAGGGCGATTTGGAAACCGTCGCCTTCAATGCGGCAGTCGATTTCAACGACGCCTTTCGCGGCGGCGGGGAAGTTCCAGACGATGCCTGAACGCGTGCTGACGAGGCGCGGGTCGTTGATGCGGCAAAGCCACAATGCTTCGCGTTTTGTGGAACGTTCCGTTTCAGGCTCGCGGGCCATGACGGCTCCGGGTACGCGGTTCCATGCGCAATGGCCTGCCCAGCCGCGCGTTCCGCCGCTCAGCGATTTGACGAAGAGGTGATGCGAAATCGCATACAGCCCATGGTGGAAATCTTCCGTGCGGGATGTTTCATAAAGCCATGCGGGATCGAAGATGACGATGCGACGCGCGGCAGTATTCTGGCCGAGCGCAAGGAGGATTTTTCCGTTTGGCAGTTCCAAGGCCTGTGTCTGATGGACGCTTTTGTCGATTTCCTGATCAGGCGTGTTGCCAAGTTCGCGATAATCGGCGTCGTTGCGGATGCTGTTCAAAATGATTTCGCGGAAGCCTTTCCATGTCTTGCCGTCGTCTTCAGAAATGGCGGCATGGAGCGCATCGCGGTTTGTGAAGACGGCTTCCCATGTTCCATCCAGTTCTGTTGGAGAGAGTTCCGGTGTTTCTGCCGGATCGCGTGTCGGCAGCATGGCTGTGTTGTTCCAAATGAAAAGGAGTCGTCCGTCCTTTAATTTGAAGAGAAGCGGCATTGTGTTGGCCTGCCAGAAGCCTGGAAGCGGTTGCGGGACGGACCATGTTGCGCCGCCGTCCGTGGAACGCGAGAAAGCGGCGTGTTCGCCTGATGTGCGCAAGGCCATTAATAGCGTCCCATCAGAGAGTTCCGCAATGGATGGTTCGCAGCCGTTGTTGAACCAATGGGGCCGTTTGTCACAGGCGAATTGACGTGTGACATCAGGCGTCTGTGGAACGGAAACATGAGTCCATGTTTTGCCGTCGTCATCTGAAAAACAAACGGCGGCCTGATAACACGTTCCTTTGCAGGAGACGTCGCTAATAGGGCTGATCCAACGTTTTCTGTGTTTCAATGGCAATGGTTGACGCGGCGACGAATCCGTGATTTGAGTCGGAATCCGTTCCGTGACGGGGCTTCCTGGACCGGCGGTGTTTTTGAGGCAGACGACCTTTCCGCTGGTCAATGTCAGCCAGTAGTCGGCCCATGGGCATTTGACCATGGCTCCCGGATCGCCGGGCATCCAAAGGCACTTTTTCCAGTTGAGGCCGTTGTCGTCCGATTCGATATAGACGCCACGCTTCTTGCCGCCGAGCCATTGGGTGCCGTAGTGGCGGATTTTGCCGTCGGCGGTTTCGCAAAGATCGCGTACGGCGTAGCGTGGCGGAACGGCGACGACGATTGGCGCGAAAATATCATTCCAGAAGAGGTCGTTCGTCAGCGGGACATTGTCGTCCGCCGCCTCGGCGGCGACGGCGAGACAGCAAAGATTCAGCATGATGCTCATGAGTTGTTTCCTGTTCATGGTGTGGAGGCTAGGCTTGGTGATTTTTGTGTATGGCAATAATATTTTCTGCAAAGAGCATCTTTTCAAGTATGATGGCTAGATTTCTAGTAGTCTAGACGGCTAGAAAAGAAGCCTTCATGGGCAAAAAAAGGGCGGTGCCTCCATGGAGGCACCGCCCGCATAATCTCATGGAAATGATTTACTTCCACATCTTGTGGAGCAGTTTTTCCGTTTTCATCGTATATTGGCCGTATTTGTCCAATGTGGCGACGACTTCCGCTGGCAGATGCTCTTTGTCCAACGGCATCAACGGCATGTCAACGCAGGCCGGAAGGATGACGACTTTGCCCGGGAACTTGCCCTGCGACACGGCGAAGAAGCCTTCCTTGACGGCTTTGAAACCGGCGATGGCGGCCATGGCGCTTTGCGGCTCGAACTCGTGTTTGGAGGCGAGATCGAGCGAGTCGATCATGTCCTGCGTCGTGCTGCCGGATGATCCCGTGAAACGCACACCCTTGTTGATGAGGCGGTTGACGGGAATCGGGGAGGCTTCGCCAGCCGGAATGCCCGCGAAAACGTTCATGAGGCCGCCGTCCGCGAGATGCGGCATGGCCTGGTCGATGACGGCTGCGGAGGGGACGAGAATGATGATATCGGAGAAACCGTTGGGGGCGAACTCCTTGGCGAGTTTGTGGAGTTCGTCTTCGGAGATTTTGCTCGGGTTGACGAGTTTGAATTCGATGTTACGTTCGGCGGCACGCGGGGCGAGCTTGTTGCGGAGATGTTCGATGCGCGCGTCATCGATGTCGGTGACGAGAATCTTGGAGGGGGCGTTCTTGGAGATGATGGCGAGTTCGACATGCATCTGGCCCATCGCTCCTGCGCCGCCTGGGAACCAAGCGGCTCCGCCTTTCAAGAGATCGTTGCGGCGGGGCGTGGCGTAACCTGCGTCCAGATCGCCAGTGGGAGCACCCTGATACCAGCGGCGTTTGTAATGGAGGGCGCCGACATCGATGCGCCATTCATCGTTGCCGCAGTCGCCGATGAAGTTGATGATGGCTTTGTCCGCCGCGAGCAGCTGGGCCTCTTCGCCAAGCTTCTTGTCTTTCAAATCGACATAGACGATATCGTCAAACAGTTCATCCGTCGGCAGAGCGTCGGCCTTGACGACAGGCTTGCCGAGTTCCTTTTCGAAGGCCGCGACGGCGGCGTCCGAGAAGTTGACAGCGACGACTTTCTTCTGGCCCGCATAAAGCTTGCCGAGTTTGTAAGTCTTTGCATTGCCGGGCTGTGTGACGAGAAGCAGGGCACCGCCGTCAACAGGCGTCGTGCGATGCGGAATATGATAGGCGGCGCGGACGCAGGTCCACGGCTCCATGAGGGCGGCGGAGGCGGAAGGCAGATTTTCGGGGCATTCGAGAAGATAGCTGCCGCCGTCTTCACTGCGCCACACGCGGTGGTCGATGATGGAATACTGCGTCAAACCGCCGTCCATGCCGTAACCATATGCGCAGCAACGGCCTTTGATATAGATGTCCGGCTGGACAAGATAGCGTTTGCCGACTTCGAATTCAGCGGGAACGCCCGGACCTTTCTTGACGATGGTCAGAATGGCTTCGTGGCCGATGATCAGCGGGTGGTTCTTAAGGTCTTTCTCCCACAGTTTCAAGTGGTTGCCGCCGAGACGGATGATTTTGATGTCGGAGAAGCAGAGGCCGATGGCTTCGACTTTTGTGAGAATTTCATCGTCCTTCAGCGGACGGATGTCGATATTGTCGGGGGCGTCCTGATTGCCGAAATTTTCAAGACCTGCGCCGTAGAGGCGCCATGCGAGCGTTTTGGTAGGAATGCTTTCCATGTTGATGCCTTTTTATGGAAGTGGTTGATGGTGAAAAACACAAACTACTTACCATAATTTATAAATGGGAGGATGCAAACAATTCCGCTGTTTTAGAACCACGAATGGACACGAATGGACACGAATTTTATGGTTCACTGAATACACAGAAGAAACAGAATGCCTCGCAGACGTCGGCCATGGTTCTTAAAATGTTTTTAGAAACAGTGAATTTTGAGTGAAGAAGAATCTGAATGGCCTCCGTCTGCTCGGCGGTTTCATGCGCGCTACGCGCGGGGATGGCTTCTTGATAACAAACATGATCAAGAAACGTCTGTATTTGCTTTCAGCTTTCAGCTTTAAGCTGTTAGCTATGCTAATGGCCGGTCGCAACCAAGGTATTCGCCGCATTTTGCGAGATAGGCGAGCAGGCAGGGGAGGAGTTCGTCTGGCAGACGGCCATAGACCATTTCCCAGCTGAGAGTCCCTTGATAGTTGTGTTTCTTGAGGATGGCGAAGGTCTCTTCAAACGGAATCGTGCCAAGGAAGGCGGGCAGATGGGAGTCTTCATGATTTTTGTTGTCATGGACATGCGTGCAGGTGACGTGGTCGGCGATGGCGTTGACGAAGCCCAGAAAATGCTCTTTGTGACCGACGTGGGCGTGGCCTGTGTCCAGGCAGATGCCGAGACGGCTGTCGTTGAATTTGCCAATCAACGTCAGAAGTTCTTCAGCGGTAGCGCAATAGCGATCACGGCCCGTGTCTTTGGGGCGGGCATTTTCGTCGAAAAGATTTTCGAAAGCGGGATTGACACCGAGTTTCAGGCATTCATCGACGACTGGGGCTATCAGTTCGTAGTTGTATTTCAACGCTTTGTGAATGCTGTATGGCTCGCCTTTCGGCGGCCATTCGTCTGCATGGACGACCATGTGTTTCGCACCTAGAATAGCGGAAGCCTTCACCGCGCGGAGGGATTGCACGGCGAAAATTTCGGGGCCGTTCTCTTGATAGCGGAAGAACGGGCAGTGTGTCTGATAGACGGTCATGCCAAGCGAATCAAGAATCTCTTTTGCTTTATGTGCTTGATCTTCAAAATCTTCCACGCCAACTGGCGTCAAATAGTCAAGATGTCTGAAGCCTGCGTCGCGGCAGAGTTTCAGGCCTTCTTCCAAAGAGCGTTTTCCGCCGTCGCGGCGGTGTAAGACATAGCCGAGATTGATGCTGAGCTTCATTTTTGCTTCCTTTCCATGGATTGACGAGTGTTTTCATT
Organism: Victivallales bacterium; assembly: GCA_017548425.1. GTDB lineage: Bacteria > Verrucomicrobiota > Lentisphaeria > Oligosphaerales > Oligosphaeraceae > UBA1407. The sequence goes on along the minus strand of JAFZAB010000145.1, from coordinate 8,134 downwards.
CGAATAAAATACAATATTGTAATATATTGTATATATGTCATTATTCAGACCACAGATCACACAGATTACACGGATTTTTTCACAGATTGCCTCGCCGCCGTCGGCCATTTTTCTAAAGCCATTGGCTATAATATAGTGAGCTATAAGCGCGTGAAGCGTTGATGGGCCTCCGGCGGCTCGGCGATTTGAAAATCACAGATATCCATATGAAAAAACGGTATATTCATAAATGCGATGAATAATCAGACAGAAATGACCATTCGCAATATCGGCGTCTTCGCGCATGTTGATGCGGGGAAGACGACGCTTTCGGAGCGGATGCTCGTTCATGCGGGAGCCGTACAGCAGGCGGGAAGCGTCGATGACGGAACGGCCCATACGGACACGCTGCCCATCGAACGGCGGCGCGGCATCTCTGTGAAGGCGACATGCGTCCGTCTGCAATGGAAAGGCATGGATATCAATCTGATAGACACACCCGGCCATACGGATTTCTCCGCAGAAATCGAACGGTCGCTGTGGGCGTTGGACGGCGCCGTCCTATTGGCCGATGCCGTGGAAGGCGTCCAGCCACAGACGGAAGTTCTGTTCCATGCGCTTCATGAACAGCATGTTCCAGTCGTTTTCTTCATCAACAAAATCGATCGCGTTGGCGCGAATGCGGCGGAAGCCGTCGCGCAGATTCGAAAATTACTGACGCCAGACGCCGTTTTGATGTCGGATGATGCCGAATTGACGGAATATGTCTGTGGCAACGACGACGAATTGATGGAGACATATCTAGATGGAAAAACCATTGCACGGGAAGTGCTTATGGCGAAAATTGCACGATGGGCCCGTGAAGGGAAATGCCATCCTGTCTATGTCGGCAGCGCGTTGAAGGACGAAGGCGTCGAGGCGTTGCTGGACGCCGTCGTGGATTTTCTGCCGCCGCCGTCATCATGTGGCGAAGACTTGTGCGGCGTGGTGTTCGCGTCGATGACGGATCGCGTCATGGGGCGCGGATTGTGGGTGCGGTTGTTCGGCGGTCGATTGGAAAACCGAATGGCTTTGGACATTCCGCAAGGCGTTGATTTGCTGACAGGTACGGAGAAAACCGAACAACGGAAAATCACGCAGATTCGCGGTGTGGACGGTGATGATTTGGGAGCGTTGCAGGCGGGGGAAGTCGGCGTCGTTTATGGTTTGGGTGATGTGAAAATCGGCCATATTTTCGGTAATCGTGCGAAACTGTCGCGTCCTGTCCAGCCAGGCCAATTGCGTTCGCCGTTGATCAACGTGCAAGTCCTGCCGGAAAAACCGGAGGAGATGCGCGCGTTGCGGACGGCTTGCGAGACGCTTTCCGAAGAAGATCCGCTGTTGCAGGTGAACTACATCAAGACGTTGGACCAGTTGAACTTGCGTGTCATGGGAACGGTCCAGTTGGAGATTCTGGAGGAGGTTCTACGGACGCGTTTTGATCTGAAGGCGACGTTTGCGAAACCGACCGTTATCTACAAGGAGACGATCCAGAAAGCGGCCCGCGGCCATGTCGATTATACGATGCCGAAGCCCTGCTGGGCGATTTTGGATTTTCTCATCGAGCCTGCGCCGCGTGGCAGCGGCGTCACATTCGAGTCGAAAGTTCCTGTGAAGGACATCATGGCGCGATATCAGCATCAAGTGGAGCAGGCGTTGCCGATGGCCTTGAAGCAGGGGCGGCTCGGATGGGAAGTGACGGACGTGCATATCACGCTGACAGGCGGCAACCACCATCTGGTTCATACGCATCCGTTGGATTTCGTCGTGGCGACACCCATCGGCATCCAAGACGGCCTGCGAAACGGTGGCAGTCAGTTGCTGGAACCAATTCTGAAAGCGAGATTTAGGTTGCCTGCGGATTGCATTGGCCGCGTCATGAACGACATCAATCTCATGCGCGGCGAAGTCCTGGAAACGATGACGGACGGCGAACGTGTCACGTTGGACGCGCTGATTCCTGTCAGCACAAGTTTGGATTATGCGACAACGCTTGCCATGGCGACGGGCGGTCGCGGCTCCATGAACGTGCGGCTGCACGGCTACCGTGAATGCGAATGCACGCCGGACAAGACGACGCCGCGCCGTACAGTAGATCCGCTGGACATGGCGAAATACATTCTTGTCGTGCGCAACGCGTTGGAAGGCAGCTTGTTTGATGATGAGTAAGAGAGCTTAAAGCCAAAAGCTTAAAGCTAAAAGCAAATGCAGATTTTTCCTGCTAGCAGTCTTTTCTTTCAGTTTGCCAAACGAGCTTGTCCATGTAATTAAGTTAATTGCCTGATATATCTTGACATAAATTTAAGCGAACTTCCTCCAGAAAAGCGGCGGCGGCGGATGAAAAGACCTGGTGTTTCTTCCAGACGATGTCCAGACTGGATTCAAGCCGTGGGGAGAATGGACGAAAACAGAGATCGCTTTGAGTGGTGGTATTGACAAGTTTATCCAATGTGACGGCGCAACCGACACCTGCCCTTACAAGCAAGGCAGCATTGAAGATAAGATTATAGGTAATGGCGATGTCCAGTTCGTCAATTGTTTTGCCAATCCATTCCAAGCATGGGTTATGGGTGTCACCATGGCTGAGAACTTGACGGGAGAAGAGGAGTGTCAAACCTTGCAGATCGGCAGGCGTGATTTCTGTTTTGGTGGCTAATGGATGGTCATCACGCATGAGCAGTCCCCACGTGTCTTTTACGGGCAACGGCAAACTGTCGTATTTGGAGATATCAACTGGTTGGATAAGGACGCCGAAATCCAATCTGCCGCGATCCAGCCGCTCCATCACATCTTCCGCATTGCCGCTGAAAAGATGGAATTTTACATTCGGATGCTTCTTGCGAAATATACCTATGACGTTTGCCAGCAAGGACATAGCTTCGCTTTCGCCTCCGCCGACGTAGATGTCTCCAGCGATTTCATGAGCAGATTCGAATTCCGTCTTCGTCTTGCCAACGATGTCCATGATTTCCTCTGCCCGCTTGCGTAGGAGCAGGCCATCCGCTGTCAAGGAAACATGATGACTGCCGCGTGTATAGAGTTGTCGTCCGAGTTCATCCTCAAGTTCCTTTAATTGGCGAGACAGCGTAGGCTGTGTGATGCGCAAACGGCGTGCCGCCGCTGTGAGACTGCCTTCTTGAGCGACGGCTAGAAAATATTTCAGTACTCTGAGTTCCATTTTGTTCATCTCCTTGAAGTTGAATGTAACATAATATACAGTTTTGTGATATGCTTTCAAGGCATAGGATGATATAAAAACAAGGTATTGGCTATTTCACAAATAAAAAATATAGTAATCACGTGACAGTTGATTTTGGTTTTTTTTTGAATGAAAAAACGGAAGCGACGGCTTTCGGACAACATGAAAAATACGGAATGTGACGGCATTCCAAAAGCACAGGAGATCATGAAATGAAACGCTTTTTTCTCTTCTCAACAATCGCCATGTCTCTCGCAATCGCCACTGGTTGCTGCCACACCCATGCCTGTAAGGACGGTTGCCAGCCACAGAAGCTGACGTTGACGACGGAATGGGACAAGATTTTCCCGCAGAGCGACAAAGTTGAGCACAGCAAAGTCACCTTTGTGAACCGTTTTGGTATTACATTGGCGGCGGATCTTTACAAGCCGAAGAATGCATCTGGGCGTCTGGCGGCCATTGCGGTGTCTGGACCATTCGGCGCTGTAAAAGAGCAGTCTTCAGGACTTTATGCTCAAGAATTGGCGGAACGTGGTTTTCTGACCATCGCTTTTGATCCATCCTTTACAGGTGAAAGCGGCGGCATGCCGCGCTATGTCGCCTCCCCTGACATCAACACGGAGGATTTTCAGGCAGCCGTCGATTATCTGATTTCTCGAGAAGATGTTGATGCTGAACGCATTGGCATTCTCGGAATTTGCGGGTGGGGCGGTATGGCCATCAATGCCGCCGCCATTGATACACGTGTCAAAGCAACAGTTGCTTCTACGATGTATGACATGACACGCGTCATCGCCAACGGCTATAACGATGTGGATGACAATGCAGAGGCCCGTCAGAAAATGCGTCGTGCGCTCAATGCGCAACGGAATATTGATTATGGAAAAGTTCCGGAACGGGCAGGCGGTGTTGTTGATCCGCTTCCTGCCGACGCTCCGCAGTTTATCAAAGACTACTACGCCCATTACAAGATGCCGCGTGGCTATCATCCACGTTCTTTGAATTCGACCGATGGATGGAACAAGACTTCGGCGTTGTCTTTCTTGAATGCCAAGTTACTTGCATATGCGGGTGAAATCGAAAGCGCCGTGATGGTGTTGCATGGCGAAAAGGCCCATTCCCGCTATTTCGGTGAAACTGCTTTTAAGAAGCTGAACGGCGATAACAAAGAATTAGTCATTGTTCCAGGTGCTTCCCATTGCGATCTTTATGATCAGAAAGACATCATTCCCTTCGACCGCATTGTTGCTTTCTATGCAAAATATTTGAAGTGATAGTCTTTAGCTTTAGAGAAATATTTCATGATGATTCCAGAAGGTATTTTTATGAGCCTTCTGGAATCATAATGTTTAGTAATGGTCACGCCAACGGCAGATTGGACATGGCGTTTGTCCGTTCGTCATGGTAACGGACGGCTTCGTTGGCGGCGATTCCGTTCGGACCGTTGAGGCTGCCGATGTAGTGGCAGGTCGCGAAATTCGCTATTTTGGCGTTGTATTCCTCTAGCCATTTTCGTTGCGATTCAAGAACTTCCGAATCTGTTTCCGGATAATTGAAATGGCACTTCTGTTGGTGGATGCGATACGGTTTGGGCGTCAGCCGTGCGCGATAGCAGTTCTGGATGCGGCATAGATCCGCGTAAATTGGATCCGCATGGAAGGCTTTCATCAATTCTCTGCTGTATTTCCCTTCGGTATCGCAATTTAGCAACATCAAACGGTAACCCGCCTTCGTGCGATAGACGCGGATATGCGTCATCGTATGGCCTGCTTTTGCGGCGAGTTTTGCCACTTTTGCAAGTTCCTCTGATTCTTTATCTTGTGATGGTGTTTTTAAGAAAAGATCCATGATCCAGCCGAACAATCCGCCGTAAGATGGAAGGGCACCATCCACATCAATGAACACAAGTTGCGTGGAATTCAGCACTTCTGCGCCATAGCGGTTGCGTGTCACGATGTTTCGCGGTGACAGCTCAAGAAGCGTCTCTTCGCGGATGGGACGGCCATCGTTATCATATTCCCATGGAGAGAGATGGAACACAAGCCGTTTCGCAAAGGAGTCGAGCAGACGTTGACCGCTGTCTTTGGCGTCTTCCAACGAAATGTTGGAATGGCCATAGACGGACATCGGAAACGTCTTGCCGTCTGTGCCCGGCAGGATGATGTCTCGTGTGCATTTGATCCAATGGCGGTAGAATTTCATAATCGTTGGCGGATATATTGATTGGTTGTTGTTTTATGATAGCCGCTGAAAAGGCGTTGTCAATTCATTGACAGAGAAATGGAGCTTTTACGGCCATGTTTTGCGGCATGGCTTACGGCTGGCTGAGATTGCTTATTTCGATGTGAAACTTACATTATACTATTGTGTTGTCAGTCAATTCGGCAGGATGTCAGGATCAACAGGCGATGTCAGACCAATTCATGTTTTTCGCGGATTTGCTCGGCACGGTGATTTTTGCAATCACGGGGGCCGTTTCAGGCATGAAGCTACGGCTTGACATGCTTGGCGTCATCGTGTTCGGATGTTTGGTCGGCGTTGGCGGCGGCATCGTGCGGGATACGGTGATTGGCGCCACGCCTGTAGCAGTGCTGCAGAACGAAATCTATCTAGCAGCATGCATCATTACAGGGCTGGTTGTCTTCTTTCTTTTCAAACGTCTGGAAAACCATCAGAAGGTGATTCTTATCTGCGACGCGTTCGGGCTGGGCGTGTTTACGGCGTTGGGCGTCGCGAAGGGAAATCTGTATCATTTGGGGCCTATCGGACTTGCCACCTGCGGTGTGCTTTCCGCCGTGGGCGGCGGTATTTTGCGTGATGTGATGGCCCGGAAGATTCCCGCCGTGCTCGTAAATAATTTCTACGCAACGGCTTCGCTCATTGGTGGCTTGGCCTATATCGCACTGCTGAAGATGGAGAAAAACGGTTGGTTGGAGATTTCCGATTTTACGTGTTTCATTGTCACGACGTTACTTGTGCTGATTATTCGCTTGCTTGCCATTCGCTACAACTTCCATCTGCCGGGAGCCCAGGAGACTGATAAAAAATAATATCGGAAGTAATTGATTATAAACCACGAATGGACACGAATGGACACGAAATATTAACCACAAAACACACAAAACATACAAAATGCCTCGCCGCCGGGCCGCTAGCCGCCGATGGCGGTGCTTATAGCTGATAGCCTATGGCTTATGGGATAGTGCTTTAGGCTTTCAGCTTTAAGCTTTTAGCTCCGCGAAAGCGGATTGGCTGCGGCGGTTGTTTAAATGACACGAATGTTCGCTAAGAGTTGTCCTGTTTATGAAAGGTATTGAATAAAAAGGCTTTACGAAAATGCTCCGTGAAAAATATGTCTTAAACTATCATAAAACAGAATCACCAGAAGTCTTGCATTCATGGGCATGAATGTATATTATATCAGCAGATAGGAAGCGGAAGGCAGAAAAACAGATACGATTGAATTTTTTAAGGAAACTCCAGCCATGAACATGCTTCGCGAAGCGTTAACCCTTTACTTAAAATTATTCTTTCTGCTGACGCCGTTCTTCGTTCTCGGAACGTTCATTACGCTGACCGACGGCATTGACGGTGCGATGCGACGCAAGTTGGCGACACGCATCACGTTTGGCGCGATGGGCGTGACGCTGTCCATTTTCTTTGCGGGATCGTTGATTATGAAGGTTTTCGGTATCACCGTCGATGCTTTCCGAGGTGGTTCAGGCGTGTTGCTGATGATCACAGCCATCAATCTGGTTTTCGGCAAGGAGTCTGCACAGCATGAAACGCAACCGGACAAACTCATGGACATGGCGGTCGTTCCGCTGGCTACGCCGATCACGGCGGGGCCGGCCACACTTGGTACGCTGATGGTTATGGGAACGACGGCGGAAGCATTTGAATACAAAATGATTACCGCCATCGCCATCATTCTGGCCTGCTGTTCCATCGGATTGATGCTGGCCGTTTCGGACAGAATCAACAAGATGCTTGGTCATGCGAACATTTCTATTCTCAGCAAGCTAACAGGACTGATTTTGAGCGCAATTGCCGTGCAGATGATCGTCGTCGGCGCGAGCAATCTCTGGCAGGCAAAGTGAATTTAGTTGTTAGTTGTTAGTGGTTAGTGGTTAGATTAGTTGTTAGCGCTTAGTGGCTAGTAACTTATATTGGACGTCAGCAAGGTCTTGATGGTCGCTTTGTTGTCGATCAGCGGCGGATTGATGCCTTCACGACAGGACTGCGAGATGTTTTCCATGACAAGACGGTCGATCTGTACATCTTTGTCGAGTCTGACTAACGGTCCGTCCGTTTCCGTGTCTTCATAACGGTAAATATCACGGACAAGGGCGTTTCCGACGCGACTTCCGAACGCGAACCAGACGATGGACAGCATCTCGATGGCGTTCTTTTCCCAACGGTTGTGGCATGGTGGCTGCAGGCGGAGGTTGCTCTTGTGGGCGTGGACGTGTTCGATGGAGATGTCATCCATCCAGACAGGCTCGCCTTTGTGGACGTTGTGCTGTGAGACGAGCACGGCGTTGTGGCGGTAGCTGCCATAGACGCCGCTGACGCGGACGTGGAGCAACGGTTCGCCACAGGAGAGGATGCGGACGCCCGAATAGCCGTCCGTCGCTGAGATATTGCGGATTTCGATGTTTTTGATGGGGCCGCGCGTCACTTCCGCATGTGCTTCGTCAACAGTGGTTAGCGATACCATGTCGTCGTTGGTGGTGCCCATGATGTTTTCGATGAGGCCGAATTCGGCGGGACCGTTGATGTGGACGCCGTCGGTCGTGCCGAAATGGTTGTTGTAGTCGAAAAGGATGTCGCGGACGATGAAATGGCGCGTATCCGCGATCTGGACGCCATAACTGACGGGATCCTTGACGGTCATTTTCTCCAATGAAATATTGT
>JAFZAB010000014.1 GCA_017548425.1 Victivallales bacterium | reverse complement strand
GTCGAAAACGGCAGGATTGGATCGCCTTGCGCATTGGCTCGCGGTATGTTGCACGCCATCCACCATTCACGCCATAAGTTCGTGGCGTCGTCTGCGTTACGTCCTTTGTACGGCAACAAAACAACCAATCCCGTGCGAACCTTTTCGCCAGGCAGCAAAGCGGCGTTGAAGTCGTTGCAGGTCTGGACTTTCAACGTGACAAAATCGTCCTGCGGCGAAAACATCGCATTCCATGTGCCCGCCCAGCCTAAAGCGAACAGCGTGCCGCCATCGCCATGTACGAAATCAAAATACGGGAAGACGATATGCGTGGCACGCCCGCCGTCTGAACGGAAAAATTGCGTTCCTTTGCTCAAATCATATTCGTATGCCGCATAGAAATTCGCGTGATCGCCAAGGCATCCGCGCAAAACAGGATTCGCCCCAGTTACTTCCGTATCAATCGCATAGACATTACGCAGAACTTTACTAGGCGTCTTGCCGGTATTCTCAAACCAGACGGTGTATTCCATTTCGCCAAACTCCGCGTTGAACGCAAGTTGCAGCGACACCACCATCGTCTCGTCAAGCCTGTAGCGGAACGTCGCGCCCAGCCCGTTCGGCGTGTCCGTCATCACATCGTCGCCCAATTTCGTCAGTTTGCCCAATCCTTTATATGCCTTGTTGTCATAGACAAACGACATCGGCAGTTGATCCGCATCAACTAGCTTTTCCTTGAAAAGCTTTTCCGCATATTCCAGATTCAAACTCTTCTTCGACATAAAGCTTTTCCTTTATAATATGTTTGGACGGAACGAATTGGATTTCGTTATTCTTCTTTTCCAGGCGGCAAAACGACCACGTCCTGCGGACGGACTTTCAGTTCGCAGGCGGCACCGTTCTGCATTTCGCTGATAGGATTCAATTCGTAGAATTTCAGTTCGCTTCCGTCCTTTCCCACAGCGATATGATCCGCTATTTCACCAAGATACGTCGTCTGCTTCAACGTCACATGTAGGACATTGACGCATGATTCATCGCCGTTCTTCAAGCTCAATGTCTCAGGACGCATGGATAGCTGAACATCGTCGCCGGCCTTCCATCCGCTTGCCGTATCGCTCTTTAGAACACCAAACGCCGTTTCGACCGCCGTCTGGCCGTTTTCAACGGAAACAACCTTGCCCGGAACGAAATTCGTCTCGCCAATGAAATTCGCAATGAACGCGTCCGAAGGATGGCGGTAGATTTCCAACGGCGTGCCGATCTGGCGGATTTTACCGTCCTTCAAAATCGCGACGCGATCCGCCATGCTCAACGCCTCCTGACGGTCATGCGTCACATAGACGCCCGTCAGTTTGTTGTCTTTGCACAGACGGCGGATTTCTTGGCGCATGTCGCGGCGAAGCTTCGCGTCCAGATTGGCCAACGGTTCGTCCAAAAGCAAGCAGCCGGGCTCCACGACCAATGTACGGGCCAAGGCGACACGCTGTTGCTGTCCGCCCGACAATTCGTTGGGCTTCCGTCCGCCAAGATGCTCGATTTGCACGCTCCGCAACGCGGCATTTACGCGTTTTTCACGCTCTTCCGGTGGAACGCCTTTCATTTCCAGACCGAATGAGACATTTTCGAAAACCGTCATGTGCGGAAACAAAGCATAGCCTTGGAACACCATTGCGGTATTGCGCTGATTCGCAGGCTTGCCCGCCACATCTTCGCCGCCAAGCAGAATCCGCCCCGTTGTCGGCTGTTCAAAACCGCCCAAACAACGCAACAATGTCGTCTTGCCGCAACCTGACGGGCCGAGCAGGAAGAAAAGTTCACCGTCCGCAATCGTCAGCGAGATGTCGTCCAACGCCGTGAAATCCCCAAACTTCTTGCTGACATGCTCAATCTTTATTTCCATGACAATTTTCCTGAATACTCAATGTCTGTTTGCTCAATGCTTGTCTGCGTTTTCCCAAATCTCATCGCATGGCGGCACTGTCACCGACGCAGAAGGCGTGGATGTCGTATATAATGCTCCAGGCGATTCGACATTGCGGCGCAATTCTACATGACCGTCTGAATAGACGATATTTACGGATTGGAACAAATGCGGCTCCAGACGTGTTCCGCTACCCGCCAGACAAGCGAAATCCATCGCCATCGCCTTGCCTGAATTCATCGGCGAACTCATCTTCTCAAAAAAGCCGCAATCCGTCTCGCGATAGATGTAGGCCGTCTGGACGGCTCCCGCACCGGCCCAAGAGGTCGCTACGTAGTCTGGATCACGGCTGGGATTCATGGGGCAGCCAAACATTTCTGGCGTGACACCATATCTGTCAACCAGTTTGCCCAGACCGAAAAGCAACCCGCCGTACATGCGGATGATCGGAATACTCACTTCCATGTAGGTGCCGTTGATGTTCGGAATACGATCTTTATAATCGGATGCATACATCACAAGCCCCATTCCAATTTGACGCAAATTGGACGTACAAGCGGCAATCTCCGCCTTCGCACGAGCCTTGCTCAACGCAGGAAGCAACATCGCCGCCAGAACGGATATGATCGCGATGACCACCAGCAGTTCTATCAAGGTAAAATGCTTTCCGTTTTTTCTATTTTTACACATAAGTTCTTTCACAAGCGTCTCCATGGAGTCTTGGTCTCAACTGTTCACCACAGTCTTTCATCTTTCTCCATAATCATTTTCAAATATATCACAGAATCAATAATTCACAATATATCATCTTGTTAAAAAACAACAGTCATCCTCTCTTACACCGTTTTCACAAGAAATCTCATTCTTCATGATTGGAAAAACACGCCATCCCTGCAATATTATTGAGCAAATCCGTTTTATACGACAAGTCAAAGGTGGAAACGAATGAAAAGACTCTGTCAACTCGTAACCTGCCTGGCCATCATCGGCCATGCACAGCCCAAACCATACACAACCATGCAAAAACAAGCCCCGCATCCTTTCAACGGACAATGGATCACCATCAGTTCTCTGGCCAATCTCAAACCGCTTGACGTCTTCCATCGGCAGCTTGCCCCTGCGAAATTCAAACCGGAAGACCAAAAGGGCAGAAACCAGCATGTCCTCTTCAGAAAAACCTTTACGTTGGATACGACGGATAACGCCACGATTTTCATTTCCGCTGACGACTATTACAAGCTGTACATCAACGGAAAATTCGTCAACCAAGGCCCTGCCGCCGGTTATCCGTTCCATTATTTCTACAATGAAATCAATGTCTCGGATTATCTCCAAAAAGGACAGAACACAATCGCCGTCCATACGTATTATCAAGGACTTATCAACCGTGTATGGGTCTCAGGAGACAACCGTCATGGATTGATTCTCGACCTCAACGTCAACGGCAAAAACATCGTCTCGTCCGATACATCTTTCAAATGCGCCATCCATTCCGCCTTCGAAGCCTGCGGAACCGCCGGCTATCAGACGCAATTTCTTGAAAAATACCATGCGGAAGCGCGCGAAGTCGGCTTCGAAAAGCCTGATTTTGACGACTCCTACTGGCAACAGGCCGTTGTCAACGCAAACGCGGACTACCAACTCTTCCCGCAGCCTTCCAAACAGCTGGCTTTCGAAGACATCAAGCCTGTATCCATCAAGAAAAACGGACAATCCATCCAAATTGATTTCGGCGGAATCTATGTCGGCGGCCTCCGTTTCAAGGCGCAAGGAAAGGCTGGAGACGTCATCACGATGCGTTTCGCACAGGAATTGGAGGCAGATGGTTCGCTCCGCTACAAACTCCGCGCCAATTGCACATATATTGAATATTTCGTCCTCTCCGGAAAGGATGACATTCTTAACCAATTCGACTACAAGGCGTTCCGTTATGCGGAAATTATTCTGCCCGACAATTCGGACATTCAGATTGACGAAGCTTCCATCGTTTTTGCAGCACGTCATTATCCGTTCGAACTCAAGGCAAAATGCAAATACGACGCACCGGAAATCAAACCGATATGGGACCTCTGCGTCAGCTCGCTCCAATATGGCACGCAGGAAGTCATCATGGACTGCATGGAACGCGAAAAAGGATACTATCTCGGCGACGGTTGCTACAGCTTGCTAACGTTCTGCCTTCTGACGCAGGACTACGCCTTGATGGAAAAATTCTTCGACGATTTTCTCCGCACAAAATTCATCAATCGCGGCCTCATGACTTGCGGCAACTGCTCCATGATGCAGGAAATCGCCGAATATCCGCTCATCATGTATTCCATGCTGCTTGAATATTGCCATCTCACGAAAAACTACGACTTTGTTCGTGAACGCTACGACGCTTTTGTGGATATTCTTGACTTCTACCGTGAACAATACGCGCAGGAAAATGGTCTGCTCAATAATCTTGACAAATGGTGTGTCGTTGAATGGCCCGCCAATCTCCGCGATGGATACGACGTTGATATCCGCGAAGGAAAAGTCTGCACGACCATGCATAACGCCGTCAACGCCTATTACATCGGCGCCATCAAATGCCTGAACGAAGTCGCACGGCTCATCGGCAAGCCTGACTACGCAGATACGAAACCTCTGCAGGAAGCCTTCATCAAAGCCTTCTACGTTCCTGAGAAGCATCTTTTCAAAGACAGCGTGTCAAGCAACCATATCAGCTATCATGCTAATGTCTTCGCATATCTCTACCAACTTCAACCGGACGATCCGGAATTCAAGACGGCATTTCTCAATATCGTGCGGACGAAGCGTTTCACCGTCACAAACATGTTTGCGACTTTCCCGTTGCTCTGCACGCTCATTCGCGAAGGCGAAAACGATCTGTTCTACGAACTTCTGACGGATCCACAGTCATGGAACCGCATCATCCGCGAAGGCGGCACTCGCACATTCGAAGGCTGGGGAAAAGAAACAAAATGGAACACATCATTGTTCCATCTGACGCTTTCATTCGGAGCCGCGTTCCTGACGGACTGGGACATCAAAACAATTTTCACCTTCAAATGATACAAACTGACTTTGCTTTTTAGCTAACAGCACTAAAGACGGCCGGCCTTGATATCCGACCGTCTTTTTTGTATTCCGTTTTCATACCCAGTCGTTATTTCTTATTGATATCCAAAAGCTTCTTCAGCATGACGACGCACAGTTCATCAAGACTCTTTCTGAGTTGTTCGCATAAATCCGGATAATTGACGCAAAGCCTGTAGGTATTCTCAATCTTCTCCAATACATTGGCAACTTTGGGGGTAAGATGCCTTGGCATAGATTGTTTTGACAACTTCTCATGCTGGCAGTGCAACAGCACATCATCCAACTTTCCATTCAAATAGTCCTCAATCATTGGACGAAGATGTATGTTGCTATATCTGGTTCTACCGATTTCCCACTTTCTGACGGTGGACCAGTTCACTCCAAAAATCTGTGCTAAACTACTATACGCCAAGCCTAATCTTTCACGTTTCTGTCTGAACAGTAATCGGATAGGTGTTGTAAACTCGCAATCAAAATGAATGCTTGATTCCTCTTTGTTGTCTTGTGCTTTCTTCTCCTGACCATTGACTTTGACTTTGCTTCTGCTTTTCCCTTTTCCTTGACCTTTGCCTTTCTCGGATTTTGTCATTCGAAGTTCCTTTCTCTTGTTTTTCTACCTAGTCATGATGCAAAAGCATCAAAAACAATATGAAAAATCAACAACAAGAATAAACTACACACAAAAGACAAAGTTGCAACTATATTTTTAATCGAATCTTATAAAATCATATAGAATCATATAAAATCATAATCAATTAGAATCCTCATGACTGCATTCTTTGCCTAACAAGAAATATTTGTTAAAAAGAAATACAGTACAGCATAAAGCCACGC
>JAFZAB010000144.1 GCA_017548425.1 Victivallales bacterium | reverse complement strand
TCCCGCACGATTGAAAACGAACGCGACCGCCGTATGACGATCATGACCACGACCTTCATCCCCTGTGGCGCAAAGACGCCGTTCATCGCCTTGATCGCGGGCGCGATTTTCGGCGGCTCTCCGTGGGTCGCGACGAGTGCCTACTTCCTCGGCATGGCTTCCATCATCGTCTCCGGCATCATTCTGAAGAAGACGAAAATGTTCGCGGGCGATCCCGCGCCGTTCGTCATGGAACTGCCCGCCTACCACATGCCGACGCTTGGCAATGTCCTGCGGTCCATGTGGGAACGCGGCTGGAGCTTCATCAAGAAAGCTGGAACGATCATCCTGCTTTCCACGATATTCGTTTGGTTCACAAGCTATTTCGGCTTTACGGAAGACGGTTTCCGCATGCTGGCAGAAGAAGAAATCGACCAGTCGCTGCTCGCGAAGATCGGTGGCGCCATCGCATGGATTTTCGCACCGCTCGGCTGGGGCAACTGGCAGGCGGCCGTGGCCTCCATCACGGGGCTTGTTGCAAAAGAGAATATTGTCGGCACGTTCGGCATCCTTTATCGCAACGGCGCCTCCGAAAGCGTCTATGGCAACCTGCATGCGGCCTTCACGAATCTGGCCGGATATTCATTCCTTGCATTCAACCTGCTGTGCGCTCCGTGCTTCGCGGCCATGGGCGCCATCAAGCGTGAAATGAACAATGCCCGCTGGACGACGTTCGCCATCGCCTACCAATGCGTGTTCGCCTATATTGTCGGGTTGGTCGTCTATCAGATTGGATCCACTTTGAATGGACAGATCCATGTCATCGGCGTGCTTGTCGCGGCGGCCGTCATCGCGGGAGCACTCTATATGCTGTTCAAGCCCTACAAGGAAGCGACAAGACTGACGACAATGGATTGAAAAGGAGGCTTTTGCAATGGAATGGCTGAATGCGAACTGGGGCAATCTGCTCGTCGGTGCCATCATTATGGCGATTGTCGTCGGCATTGTCGTCAATCTGATACGGAAGAAGCGGAATGGCGGCAGTTGCGGCTGCAATTGCGGTTGCTGTGGCGGCTGCTGTCCGCATAAGGAATAGGGGGTGGCGCGGTGCGTCCTGCCTGCGCCAAAACACATAAAAAAGTCAATTCAGTCCATTGGCGGTGTGGCTTTTGGTCTTCCTCCATTGATTGGAGCCACCCGTCAATTGGACTGATTGACATAATGAAGGAAAAACATGGATTCACATTTGCATGAAGACCAACATTCACATGGGTATGATCATGATCACATGCATCATCACGAATTCGATCCCGCTGTCGGGAAACGGTTTATCGTGGCCATCGTGATCAATCTCGTCTATGTCGCGGCGGAATTCTTTCTCGGTTACCGATGGGATTCCGTCGGACTGGTGGCGGACGCCAGTCACAATCTGGGCGATGTCGGCAGTCTGGTCATTTCGTTGACGGCTTTTTTGTTGTTGAAGCGGCGCGCGGACATGACGTTCACCTACGGTTTCAGAAAGGCGACCGTCCTCGCGGCGTTTGTCAATTCAACCATTCTGCTGGGCGCTGTCGCATTGATCGTCTATGAAAGCATCGGTAAATTCATCCATGGTTCCGCCGCGTCCGGCGGCGCGATGATGGTGACTGCCGGAATTGGCATTCTGGTCAATGGCCTGACGACGGTTCTGCTATCCACTGGGAAAGAAGAGGATCTGAATGTCAAAGGCGCCTATTTGCACATGCTGTCCGACACGTTGGTGTCCTGCGGCGTCGTGATTTCCGGTGGCCTGATTATGCTGACTGGCCGGACATGGATTGATCCCGTGGTCGGATTGGCGATTGCGTTCATCATTCTTTTTGCATCATGGTCGCTCTTCAAGGAAAGTGTCGTTCTGGCTCTTGACGGTGTTCCGCATGGAATTGACATCCAACATCTTGAAGAGGAGATGCTTGAGGTTGAGAATGTCAAAGATGTCCATCATGTCCATGTCTGGGCGATGAGCACATCGGAGAATTCCCTGACGGCGCATATTAAAGTGCATGATTTGTCATGCTTTGAGAAGACTCGGGAGGCGTTGAAGGCGCTTCTCAGCCATCATGAAATCGACCATTGCACGCTTGAATTTGAATCCGAAGGCTATGACTGCCGTGAGCATTGCTGAAAAGAAGACGGTTGAGCTAAGATATTATGCTTGAGTTAATTGTAAAACAACGATTGAAGCTATTACTGAAAAAGGAGAAAACAACAATGTGAGAATCATGATGTTTTTTATCGTTTGTATTTGACTATTGAATGAGTTGTTTTATTTTTGTCATTCGTTTCTTGGTTCCCAAACAATCAAAAAAGAAGGAAAAAACATGAAAAAGTTACTTGCAATCGTGATGTTGATGACGAGTGTCTGCCTGTTTGCGCAGGAAGCTCCTGCGGAAAAATCACGTCCAGGCTGGCTGCCGACGTTGGAACTGAGCCTCGACCATAGTTCGCGCTACATGTCCGAAGGAAATGTCGGCAATCCGGATGCCATCGACACATTGAGTCTGACTCTTGGATGGGACATCACGGACAACCTGTCCTTCCATATCGGTGGCGTCGGCATCTATGACGAAACGGATGCCTGCGGCAACAGGCGAAACATCGAAGAGTGGAACTGGCTGGCCGGCTTCACTTATACAACTCCCGAATTCGATGTCATCGGCAAGATCGAGATCAACTTCGATTACATCTACTATAATTATCCGCGCAACAAGGCCGATGAGCTGACGGGCAAGACCTTGCACAACCACACGATCGACACGAAGGAATACGAGATCGATATCACGGCGGTGGATCTGTTCCTCAGCCCCGGAATCGTTTTTGTCCATGACTTCGAAAACGATGTCATCAAGGCGAATGTGAATGCCACTTTCGAATATACACTGGAAAAGATCAGCGACAAACTGACGTTCGAGTGCCCCGTCGAACTCTGGTTCGGCAACCATCAATACAGCGGCGCCGACCACACCACGGTGTACAGCCTCTGCGTCCAGCCGACGTTGAACTATGAAATCACGGAGAACATCTCTATCAGTGCATACGTCCTGATGGGCTGGGCTTTGGACAGCGATATTCGCCGCGACTGGAAAGACGACGAGAACAACAACGCCTTCAACGTCGCCTATGGCTTCGCGCTGAGCTTTGAGTTCTAATCCTCTTGTTTCACAATAAATTATATAGGGCCGTCGGATGGAATCAATTACCATCCGGCGGCTTTTTTGATTGTTTGATAATGATAGTCGTTATCTTGTTCTTTTATCGTCAGACACTAAATTAAGTGAATCAAAAAACAAGACGGAAAAAACGATTACTCATGGGATCGGCAGACGATTCTGAAAACATGCCAACCCATTCCATACAAGGAGAAAACGATGTTCCGACCGATGAGACGATTCAAACAGCAGCTTCCTGACGACGAGGCGATGGAGGTTTTGAAACACGCGAAGCGTGGTGTGTTGTCGGTGACGGGAGACAACGGCTGGCCATATAGTGTCTGGCTGAATCCATATTTCCGCGAGGCGGATGGACGTATCTATTTCCACGGCGCGAAAGAAGGGCACAAGATTGACGCGTTGCGCAAAGACAATCGTGCGTCATTTACGGTCATCGACGATGGTGTGCGTGACGAAGGCGGCTGGGCCTACACATTCCGCAGCGTCGTGGTTTTCGGTCGCGTCGAATTCGTGGAAGATCATGCCTTCGCGTTGGAACTGTGCCGCGAATTGGCGCGTCGCTTTAATCCCAGCGAAGATGACATTGAGAAGGAAATCCAGATGGCGGGGGCCCGCTTGCAGATGCTCTGTCTCATTCCTGAACACATTACAGGCAAACGCATCCATGAGGCATAAGGGTATGGCGGAACCACCTTCCATTATCATACGGGATGCCGTGCTGGCGGATGCGGAGGCCATGCTTTCCATCTACGCCCCGTACATTGAGAAAACCGCCATCACGTTCGAAGTGGAAGTTCCTTCAATCGAAGCGTTTGGGCAACGCATCCGCCATGTGCAGGAGAAGTATCCTTGGCTGGTGGCGGTCTGTAACGATGAACTGCTTGGTTATGCCTATCTTGGAGAGTTCAAAAATCGTGCCGCATACGCCCATTCGGCGGAAACTTCCATTTATGTCCGTATGGATGCACATGGTAGGGGAATAGGCCGTACGCTCTATAATTCATTGGAGGAAAAGGCACATGCCATGGGCCTCCTGAATCTGAATGCCTGCATCGCCTATACGGAAACGGCGGACGACTATCTAACCGATGCCAGTGTTCGTTTCCATGAAAGGATGGGATATGTCCAATGTGCCCATTTCCATCAGTGTGCACGTAAATTCGGACATTGGTATGATATGATTTGGATGGAGAAGCTTTTCGAGAGGAGATGACAGATGGTTGATGTAAAACAACTTAGGATGGATGCCTTAGGGCAGGAGTTCTCCATCTGCAAAGTGGCGGACTATACGCAAATCAATCTGGAATCGCCATTTGTTTTCACAGGAAGCACAGATGAAGAGAAGTCTCTGGTCTGCCCAACGGAGCTTGTTCCGCAAAATACCGTGGAACGTGACGATGGCTGGAAGGCCTTGCGTATCATTGGGATGCTTGATTTTTCGCTAGTAGGAATTCTGGCACGGATTTCAAATATATTGGCCGAAAACAGTATTGGCATCTTCGCCGTTTCCACGTTCAATACGGATTATATTTTTGTCAAAAGATTCAATTTTGACAAAGCCATCAAGGCGTTGGAAGATGCAGGCTTCATCATTGGAAAAGATTGAACGTGAGGGATTAGGACATGCACGATAAACCGATAGCCATTGAAGTGCGGGGGGCTCGGAAAAATAACCTCAAGGATATTGATGTTGATATTCCGTTGGGAAAAATCGTCGGTGTTGCGGGTGTGTCGGGAAGCGGCAAATCGTCGCTCGCGCTTGGTGTTGTTTATGCGGAAGGATCACGACGGTATCTTGAATCGCTTTCCACCTACACACGCCGCCGCATGACGCAGGCCTCGCGTGCGGAAGTGGACGATGTGCGTTATGTGCCCGCCGCGCTCGCCTTGCATCAACGGCCGGGCGTTCCGGGCATCCGTTCCACGTTTGGAACGTCGACGGAACTTCTCAATTCACTGCGTTTGATGTTCTCTCGCCTTTCATCGCACCGCTGCCCGAAGGGACACTATCTTGAACCGACGTTGGATGTGGCGGCAGAACGCGAATTGGTCTGTCCAATATGCGGTGAACACTTTTATGCGCCTGGGGCAGAGGAGCTTGCATTCAATTCGCAGGGTGCGTGTAAGCGATGCGATGGAACGGGTGTCGTGCGTGAAGTCGATATGGCGACACTTGTTCCAGATGATTCATTGACCATTGATGAAGGTGCAGTCGCGCCATGGCAGTCGCTCATGTGGTCTCTCATGAAAGACATTGCGCGTGAGATGGGCGTGAGAACGGATGTCCCGTGGAGGGAATTGACCGACCGTGAACGCGACATCGTCCTCCATGCACCTCCTGAAAAGCACCACATGGTTTACCAGATGAAGACTGGTGAATCAGGCGAGATGGACTTCACGTTCTTCAATGCCGTTTATACGGTCGAAAACGCACTTAAAAACGTAAAGGATGAGAAGGGAATGGCTCGTGTCGCGAAATTCCTAAAGGAGGGCATCTGCCCCGAATGCTGCGGCACACGTCTTTCGGAAAGAGCCCATGCTCCGCTTTTGCGTGGTATTTCTCTCGACAAGGCATGCGAAATGACACTCTCAGAGGCGGATAAATGGGTGCATGGTGTTCCTGCATCGCTTCCGGAGACGATGCGCTCCATGGCAGAACGTATCTGCGAATCCTTCCACGATACATCGCGACGGTTGATGGAACTCGGCCTTTCCTATCTCACGCTCGACCGAGCCGCTTCAACGCTCTCTACAGGCGAACGCCAGCGGATGCAACTGGCGCGTGCCGTCCGAAACAGAACGACGGGCGTCCTTTACGTCTTGGACGAACCTTCCATCGGTCTGCATCCATCGAATCTTGAAGGACTTACGGGTGTGATGGACGATTTGGTCGCCGACGGCAATTCCGTTTTACTGGTTGACCATGATACGCAGGTTCTTTCCCACGCCGACTGGATTGTGGAGCTTGGCCCGGAAGCTGGTGCGAAAGGCGGTCATCTCATCGCCGAAGGGACGGTTGAAGAAATTGCGAAGAATCCCGCTTCGCAGATAGGACCGTTTCTGCGTATTCCACCTGAAAGCGTTGTAGCGCAGGTGGATGCAGGAAAAAGCAACAGTGCCGCAAAGCCATCGGAACTCAGGCTGGGCATGTCGGCCATCCATACTGTTCAGCCGCTTGAAGTCGCGTTTCCTAAAGGAAAACTTTCCGTCGTGACTGGCGTTTCTGGTTCTGGAAAGACAACGCTCATTCTCGAAAGTCTTGTGCCCGCATTGGCTGCGAAGATTGATGGGCGCAAGCTTCCCGAACATGTCTGTTTTGTCGAAGCAGAGGGCATTTCGCAAGTGAAACTTATCGACGCCACGCCGATTGGCATCAACATCCGCTCGACCGTGGCGACCTATGCGAACGTCCACGACGAGTTGCGGAAGATATATGCACGGACGGCGGACGCGAAAGGAAGGAATCTCAAGGCGGGCGACTTCTCCTACAATACTGGTTCGCTACGATGCCCAACCTGTGATGGAACAGGCGAAATCAGCCTTGATGTGCAGTTTCTGCCAGATGTGGACATTCCATGTCCCGACTGCCATGGTTCACGCTATGCCAAAGCCGCGTTCGCCGTGAAACGCAACGGTGTGTCGCTTCCACAACTGATGGAGATGAGTGTGGATGAGGCGTTGGAGGCTTGCAACGATCTGTCGTTGGTGAAAAGCCGCCTGAAAGTTCTGCACGATCTTGGCCTCGGTTATTTGATTCTTGGTGAAGAGACACCTGGCCTATCTGGCGGCGAAGCACAACGCCTCAAGCTCGCCAGCGAGATGGGACGTGGACAGGGTGATACCCTCTTTGTGTTCGACGAGCCGACCATCGGTTTGCATCCGCTTGATGTCCGAACACTTATGGATGTCTTCCGTCATCTCATCAACAAAGGCGCAACGGTCATCGTCATCGAACATGATCTTGACGTCATCCGAGCCGCTGACTGGATTGTTGACATGGGGCCTGGCGGTGGCACAGATGGAGGTCGTATCGTCGCCGTCGGCACGCCGGATGCGGTGAAAGCCAACAACATGAGCATTACAGGCAAGTATATTTAAGATGGCACTTCGAATAGAATGCCTTCAATCAGTCATCGCCCTGTCACAAACGATGTATAGTTTGCAAACAGATTTTTATTGAATATAGTAAAAAATGGGTTGGAAGGTTGTCGGCTGTTCACGAATGTGCGGAAGCATTTCGTAGGCAGATATTGTTGTTGGCGGGACATGGTTGGCTGAAGGTGATTTTTAATAGGCGATATCGTGAATCTGAAAGAGTTTTTCTCAACTTATCCGAAAGTAGCTGTCGCGTTCTCCGGCGGTGTCGATTCGGCGTATCTGCTGTACATGGCGTGCAGACATGCCGAAAAGGTCAAGGCGTACTATGTGAAATCCGCCTTCCAACCGCAGTTCGAACTGGATGATGCGGAACGGCTTGCGAAGGAGCTTCAGGCGGATATGACGATTATTCGGCTGGATGTGCTTTCTGACGAGAAGGTTCGGCAGAATCCGCCGAACCGTTGCTATTTTTGCAAAAAACAGATTTTTTCAGCGATTCGCGAACAGGCCGCACATGATGGTTTCCAAGTGCTTCTGGACGGAACCAACGCTTCGGATGACGCAGGCGACCGCCCGGGCATGGTGGCTCTTCAGGAGCTTGCCGTGATGTCGCCTCTGCGGCTTTGCGGATTGACCAAGCAAGACATCCGCAGGCTGTCGAAGGAGGCTGGGCTGTTTACATGGGACAAACCGGCCTATGCATGCTTGGCGACGCGCATTCCATCAGGGCAGGCGATCGACCAAAGATTGCTCCAGAGGACGGAAAAAGCGGAAAGTTTTCTTGCGTCACTTGGATTTCGTGATTTTCGTGTACGCACATTGGGCGAACAGGCAAAGTTGCAGATTCAGTCATCGCAACTTCCTCTCTTAATGCAGGTTCGAAATCAAATAATCGATGAATTGAAACAGGACTATCAGGCGGTGCTTTTGGATTTGGAGGCCAGGGATGAACACTGAATTGAGGCAATTATTGGAGGGTGTGAAATCGGGGGAGGTTTCCATAGAGGACGCCGTCTTGAAAATCAAACGGCAGCCATTTGATGATTTGGGCTTCGCGAAGGTTGATTTGCATCGCAAGATGCGGCAGGGCGCGGCGGAAGTCATTTATGGTTCAGGCAAGACTCCAGAACAAATTCTCGCTATTGCCGACAGCATGCTCAAGAATGGACAGGAGACGATTCTCATTACGCGCCTTGCGGCGGAAAAAGCCGCCGAATTGGACGGAAAATTGCCGATGACCTACCATGAGACGGCGCGAATCGGCGTCGTCGGAAAAATACCGTCTCCGAATGGAATTGGGACGATTGTCGTCGCCACCGGCGGCACGAGTGACATTCCCGTGGCGGAAGAAGCCGCATTGACGGCTGAGGTCCTAGGCAACCGCGTGACAAGGCTTTACGATGTCGGCGTCGCTGGCCTCCACAGGCTTTTGGCCCATTTGGACGACATCATGGGGGCGTCGGTCATCATCGCCATTGCGGGCATGGAAGGCGCGCTCGCGAGCGTCATCGGCGGCATGGCGGACTGCCCTGTCATCGCCGTTCCCACAAGCGTGGGGTATGGTGCGTCATTCCATGGCGTGTCGGCTCTCCTTTCCATGTTGAATTCCTGCGCGAGCGGTGTGGCCGTGGTGAACATCGACAATGGTTTCGGGGCAGGATACATGGCGAGTATGATCAACCATAAGTAGCTTAAAGCTAAAAGCCTAAAGCTTAAAGCGAAATGCATAATTCTTAGAATGGTAAGGGGATAGACAATGAGAACGCTTTATTTGGATTGCGGAATGGGCGCGGCGGGCGACATGATCGCTGCTGCCTTGTATGAGCTTCTTGACGACAAGGATGCGTTCATCAACAAGATGAATGCAATCGGTCTGCCAGGCGTTCGCTTTGCGGTTGAACCATCCGTGAAATGCGGTATCGTCGGAACGCATTTCTGTGTTATCGTGGATGGTCAGGAGGAGGAAGTTCATGACCATCATCACGACCACGACCACGATCATCACCATGAACATGAACACATCCATCACCATGATCATGAGCACGATCACGATCATCACCATGATCATAACAACGATGATCATGACCATGAGCACGATCACCACGACCACGACCATGATCATGACCACCATCATGAGCATGACCATGATCACGACCATGAGCACCATCGTGATCATGCACATCCGCATGTGCATCGTTCCATGGATGATATTACACATATCATTAATGGACTGCCGTTGTCGGAAACGGTGCGGCACAATGCGTTGGATGTTTATCAACTGATTGCGGACGCGGAAGCGCAGGCCCATGGCAAGCCTGTGTCAGAAATCCATTTCCATGAAGTGGGAACGATGGACGCCATTGCGGATGTCACGGCGGTGTGCCATTTGATGGAAATACTGGATGTTCAACGCGTTATGGCATCGCCTGTCCACGTCGGATATGGCAAAGTCCGTTGTGCGCATGGCGTTCTTCCCGTTCCCGCACCCGCAACGGCTTTCATCTTGAAGAATGTTCCGATCTATGGCGGTCGAATCGAAGGGGAGCTTTGCACGCCGACGGGCGCCGCCCTGTTGAAGAAATTCGTGTCTTCCTTTGGAGAGATGCCGCCGTTGAAAGTCGAAAAAATCGGTTACGGCATGGGCAAGAAGGACTTCGAAGTGGCGAACTGCGTTCGTGCGCTGCTGGCGGAAACGGTCGGCGATGGCGACATGATTGTGGAATTAAGCTGCAATCTCGACGACATGTCGCCGGAACGGATTGGTTTCGCGATGGACAGCTTGTTCGAGGCTGGCGCGTTGGAAGTCTATACCATTCCGTTGGGCATGAAAAAGTCCCGTCCGGGCGTCATGCTGTGCGTCATTTGCCGTGAGGCGGACAAAGACAAGATGGTGAATATGGTATTTCGTCATACGACGACGTTGGGCATTCGCGAAAACCGTAGCCGCCGATACACCTTGCAACGTCAAATCAAATCGTTTGACACGCCGTTTGGAGAGGTCAGAATCAAATATTCAGAAGGCTATGACGTATGCCGGAAGAAGTTCGAATACAATGATTTGGCGCGCATCGCACGAGAAAAGGGCATTGGCATCGACGAAGCGGTGAAGCTGATTGAGCAAAATCTGTCGAGTCATCATGACTTGTAAGGAATCGTCACTTTTTGACGAGCAACGTTTGACAAGCTTTTACTAAATATTATATTAAAGAGTTGAACACTCGTTCAACCATTGAGAGACAGAGGCGATGGCGGGCACCGCATGGCTTGCGGCGAAAGGTTGCCTTGTAAGATAAGTTTCTGAACAAGAACGTCATGAGAACTCTGAAAGAGGTGAATATAGGCGAGACGGTCACCGTCGTGAAAGTGACAGGCGAAGGCCCTGTCAAACGCCGCATCATGGACATGGGCATCACGAAGGGGACGGATATTTATGTGCGCAAGGTCGCGCCGCTGGGGGATCCGATTGAAGTGATGGTCCGCGGCTACGAACTGAGCCTGCGCAAGGCGGACGTCGAGATGATTCAAGTGGAGAAGCAGTCCGTCGCCGCCGCGCATCGCGAAACGCCTGAGACGAAAGACGATAAGCCGTCGGTCATGAAAGGCAACAAACGGATTCGCATCGCTTTGGCGGGCAATCCGAACAGCGGCAAGACGACGTTGTTCAATGCGCTGACAGGCTCCAATCAATTCGTCGGCAATTGGCCCGGCGTGACGGTGGAGAAGAAGGAAGGCCGCCTGAAGAAGAATCCAGATATCATCGTCACGGATCTTCCGGGCATTTATTCTCTGTCGCCCTACACGCTGGAGGAAGTCGTTGCGCGTAAATATCTTCTGGACGAAGAGCCGGAGGCTATTCTGAACATCATCGACGGCACGAATCTGGAGCGCAACCTTTATCTGACGACCCAGCTGGCCGAATTGGGCATCCCGATGGTCATCGCCGTGAACATGATGGACATTGTCCGCAAGAATGGCGATCGAATTGATTTTGAAGAACTTTCGCATGAGCTTGGCTGCAAGGTCATGGAAATTTCCGCCTTGAACAACGACGGCGTCATGGCGGCCGCGGAGGAGGCCATCAAGGCGGCGAAAAAGCCGCATCCGCTTCCGATGCATACATTTTCGGGGCCAGTGGAACATGCCATCGCTCACATCGAAGAGGCCGTGCTGCACGACATGCCGTCGGAACGTCAACGGTGGTATGCCATCAAGATTTTCGAACGGGACGAAAAAGTTCTCGCGAAGCTCGGTATTCCCGCCGACAAGCTACAGCATATTGAACAGGACATTCTGGCGGCGGAGAAGGAGCTCGACGACGATGCGGAATCGCTGATTATCAGTGAGCGGTATAATTATATCGCTGAGCTACTTAAGGACAGTTACCATAAAGCAAACGCCGGCGGGTTGACGACGTCGGACAAGATCGACCGAATCGCCACCAGCCGTGTGTTGGGTCTGCCGATTTTGGCGGCTGTCATGTTCTTGGTCTATTACATTGCGATGGTGACGGTCGGCCAGAAGGCGAGCGAATGGGCCAACAACGGTCTGTTCGGCGACGGCTTCCATTTGTTCGGTGTCGGTTCGTCGAAGTATGAGACGAAATTGGAAGAGTTTACAAATGCGCATAACGCTGTCAAAGCCTTTGTGACGGAGGAAACAGCCGCCGATGTGGCGGCGAAACTGAATCCTGCCGCGGAAGGTTTTGATGCGCATGCCGCCCAGACGGCTCTGATCTCATACGCAGAGACCATTCCAAATGACGCCAAAGCGACGTTGAACATTGTCAATGAAGCAGATCTGTCTGTGAGCAATGTGGAATTCACAAGCGACGATTTGAAAAACGCCGTTCCCGTCATGGATAAATATGGTTTCATGGAACCGAATCCGGCGGCCGACGGATGGTGGATACATGGCATTCCAGTCGTCATTGACGAAATGTTGACCAAGATGAACTGCTCCAAATGGTTGCATGGATTGATCATTGGCGGCATCGTGGCGGGCGTCGGCGCGGTTCTCGGCTTCGTGCCGCAGATTTTCGTGCTGTTTCTCCTGCTGGCGTTTTTGGAGGCGTGCGGCTACATGGCGCGTATCGCGTTTGTTCTCGACCGCCTGTTCCGCAAGTTCGGCCTCTCGGGCAAGAGCTTCATTCCGATTCTCGTCGGCACGGGCTGTGGCGTTCCGGGCATCATGGCTTCCCGTACGATTGAAAGCGAACGGGACCGCCGCATGACGATTATCACGACGACATTCATCCCCTGTGGCGCAAAGACACCGTTCATCGCGTTGATCGCGGGGGCGATTTTCGGCGGATCGCCATGGATTGCGACGAGTGCCTACTTCCTTGGTCTGGCCTGCATTGTTCTTTCCGGCATCATTTTGAAGAAGACGAAACTATTCGCGGGCGAGCCATCGCCGTTCGTCATGGAGCTTCCGCCTTATCACATGCCATTGATGTCCAATGTCTTACGTTCCATGTGGGACAGAGGCTGGAGTTTCATCAAGAAGGCTGGAACAATCATCCTGCTTTCCTCCGTCGTCGTCTGGCTATTGACGTATTTCGGTTTCACGGAAAGCGGATTCCGCATGTTGGGCGGCGATGAAATCGACCATTCGCTGCTCGCCAAACTCGGTAAGCTGATCGCATGGATTTTTGAACCGCTCGGTTGGGGAAGCTGGCAGAAGGCCGTGGCTTCCATCACGGGACTTGTCGCGAAGGAGAACATCGTCGGCACAATGCAAATCCTTTATCCTAATGGTATTAATGCGGCTTTCACGGGACGGCTGGCGGGTTATTCCTTCTTGGCCTTCAACTTGCTTTGCGCGCCGTGTTTCGCGGCCATGAGCGCTATCAAACAAGAGATGAACAGCGCACGATGGACGACATTCGCCATCGGTTATCAATGTCTGTTGGCGTATATCGTATCGCTGAGCATTTACCAGATTGGCTCCGCTATTAATGGACAGCTTCATATCGTGGGGCTTGTCGCCGCCATTATCATTGACGTGGCAGTTCTTTATATGCTGTTCCGCCCCTATAAAGAGGCTACGAAACTGACCACGATTAATTAACGGAAGATGCGTCAATGGAATGGTTAAGTGAAAATTGGGGCAACATCGTCATGATCGCCATACTTGTGGCGATCATGACGGGAATCGTGATTCATTTGTCGCGTAAAAAACACAATGGTTGTGGTTGTGGATGTGATTGCGGATGCGATTGTTGTGGTAAAAATTCTTGTTCACATAAGGAGTGAACTGCCGAATGAAATATCAGACACCGTTTCATGTTGATTCTGGAGTAATCTATGATGCTGCGGGTGAAGTTGTTCGGCTGTTTGGCGTGAACTATTATGCTCCGTTCAATCACAACTACTATAACATTGCTGAATTGGGAAAAGATCATTGCAAAGCGGTTGATGAAGATTTCAGGCACTTTAACGAACTGGGAATCAGATTTATCCGCATGCATCTGTATGATCGTGAAATAACAGATGCCGAAGGAAATCTTGTCGAGAACGGCAATCTGGAAGTATTGGATTATGTGTTGAAGAAAGCGGAGGAAAATGACATCTACTTAATGCTGACGCCAATTGTCTGGTGGAATACGGTGAGTACGCAAATAGTTTTGGATCAAGACTATGCGTTCTGGTATTGCGGTTCCCATGCGGATTTCGGCTTTTCAAATTTTTATAGCAAAGACAGTTTGATATGGAATAGCGATGCGATTGAATGTCAAAAACGCTATTTTCGTGCGTTGTTCAATCATTGCAATCATTGGACGGGAAAACGGCTTTGTGAATATCATAATATTGTTGCAATCGAACCATTCAATGAGCCTGATTATGTCGCTCCCTGGCAAATCGATACGGATACGACGCCGGAAGGCATGTATTACAATGTGTTTTCGCAGGGAAAATTGCGAAAGCAGTTAAAGGAACTATTTCATGTGTTTGAAGCAGAACACAAGGAAATAACTGATAGATCGAAGTTATTTGAGGCCTTCAACTTCCAAAATTTGAGCCATTATCTTTCTGAATTGATGGCTATTGTGGATGAATGTTTCGGTGATCGTGTTTTGAAAACTAGTTTCGTTAGTTTTCAAGGCAATGTTTCAAAGGAAATGGATGAATTGCTGAAGAAGCACCATATCAGTGCCATTTCATTTGGAACTTATTTGAATGCATGT
The DNA here is from genome assembly GCA_017548425.1 of Victivallales bacterium. Classification (GTDB taxonomy): domain Bacteria; phylum Verrucomicrobiota; class Lentisphaeria; order Oligosphaerales; family Oligosphaeraceae; genus UBA1407. The sequence goes on along the minus strand of JAFZAB010000144.1, from coordinate 3,328 downwards.
GGTTTTGACAGTGTCAATACAGATTCCGTGAATCATCTTCCCATGGCGCAAGATTGGTTGGAGAAGGTTCGCAAAAGTTGCCATTCCGATCTTGCGAAAATCGTCTATGAATTTGATGCGACTGGCACACAGAATGGTTATCCGTTGGCGGCGATTGCAACCGCTTATCGTGATTTCGGTGTTCAGATGGCGGCATATTTTACTTATACGCCAGCGGCAGTGGCCGCATGGAATCCAGGCTGGTTAGTACATTATTTGAATCTAGAACATACGCCTTCTAAAGCCGCAGGATTTGCGGCCGCGGCGGCCATCTTCCATCGGGAAAAATCACCAGAGATGCATATGGAGACTGAACGTTGGCATGGAGACGGTTATGTGATTGAAAGAAAGAATGACCGTGTGGTTTATGCAGACCATGAGTTTTTCTGCTATTCCACTAATACGGATGTCGTTCCGCCTGAGTTGAATAGCCTCAATAAAATATTCGGGCGTGGCAAGTCGTCGGTTGCTTCATGCAGCGGCAATGGTTGTTATGTTTTGGAAAAGAAATCGGATGATCTTTGGACATTGCATCTTCATCCTGCGCAGAGATTTCTGGCCGATCCACAGCGTGGACGTCAATTCAAAACCATGGCGAACCGTTGGATTTCCTGTCTAAAGGAACCACCAGTCTCCCAATTGCGTGAAGATATGCTAGATTTTAGTTTCTTTTTATCTCCATTGCAGAAAGTAACATCGCTTTCAATGCAAGAAGATTTTCCGTTGAAAGATAATCATTCTGCATGTCTTCCCCCCGGGGATTATCTGCTCACATTGGATATTGAAAAATAATGTCGTATATCTTAACAATTTTTCTTAAAGCAATTCGGTAAAAAAATTATTTTAGTTGGATGAAGACTGATTCAAGAGGTGCGAGAGTAGCACTGACAGCATTGCCGTTGATATTGACTTTCGGTTCACTCAAGGAGAGACCGACCAATGTAATAGGACGTTCCATATTCAGCTGGAAGGACTTGGAAGCGGTGTCGGAAGTGTTGACTGCCAGAAGCCATGTGACACCGTCCAAGCCATAAGTGCGGAAGACGACTTCGCCGCCGTCATTGTCTGCCACGGTATATTTGAGTGGTTTTTCAATGGAGAGTAAAACCTGCTCATGCGCCATGATACTATCGGCAATTTGCTTGCATTCGCCGAAATGTTCCTCGAAGGGAATGGCGGGCAGAGCGTCAGTGGCTTGAGCGCGTTCCAATAAGTCGAAATAAGAGTAATAGAGTAGTCCGTTGGCGCCGCCAGCGATGCACATCCATGACATTGCATTCATCTCCTGATAAGTGGGACGGCGGCAAGCGGCACTTTCCTCTGGACTCTTTATGTGTCTGTTGTACCAATAGCGGCCCCAACACATGACCTGTGGAACTTGAATGAGCATCTTGGCACCCATTGAAGCCTCTTTTGCTTGTTGTGTCCAGTCATATGCCTTCAATGGGAGGGATTCCGGTATGGGGTATGGATCGTTACCGATGATATCTGTGGCTTGGGAGAAGGCCCGCATTTCCCTTGGAATGCAGAGAACGGTCATGGCGGGGCGGGATGGATCGTGTTTTGCGCATGCGTGATAGAACTGGATGGCGTCATTGAGATATTTTTCCACCAATTCGTCGTTGATGTACCATGCAAGAATGGCGGGATGATGCTTCCATTTGTCCAGACGTGCAAGTCCTTCTTTTTGAAGCTTATTGGTGGCTTCTTTGTTGTTTGATCGTGTACTGATGTAGCCTTGAAGTGTATAAAGTAACTTGAGATTGTTTTTCTGGAGATAATCGTACATCGCGGGATCATCCGGCTGGATATATGGCATTAGGCAGTTGAATTTTGTGCTGAGATATGGCTGAAGATTCTCGAGGGTAACATTGCGGAAGTACATTCCAAGCGGAAAAAATGGTTTCCCGTCAACAATCAGTCGATGGTGTTCATCAATGTAGGTGCGGTACTTAGGTATTTGTGTAAGCTTTGTGAAAGTGCCACGACTTGTGAAGGTTTTCCCATTGACAGGATTCGTATAGGTCCCACGTAGTGTGTATTGTCCTGCGGACAGTTTATCCGAATCGAAAACGAACGTTACAAAATCTCTTTGAAGAGTATCGGGAGCTATTGCCAGAAACGTATTACCATCTGTGTCAATGACTTCCATTTTCATGGATGCTTCTTTTGCTTTCAGTTTAGCAATCACTCCTGCGGTGGCTCCTTGGGAAATGGTTACCTTTCCACCAGCCGCTTGGTCACGATAGCAGTTGGTGAGGGCAAAATCGTTGAGTTTTTCCTCTTCGATTTCCATAACGGAGCAGTTGTCAAACCATAGCATTGCGGCGTTTGTGCCATCGGGCGAGGCTCGGAAACCGATGGTTGCCAATGTGGCATTTATGGGAACTGTTGCTTTTCCGACAAGTTTAAACCAGTCATTGTTGAGCGGAATGGTTTCCGTCAAGTACATTCCACTTAGATATCTTCCGTGGGCGGCGAATTCCATGAAGAGATTCGGAGTTGCTTTTTTTCCTTTCTCTGGGAGATCCACTTGCTTGACGTAGATGGAAAACTCATAGGTTTTGCCTGGCAGGGCGGGAATGATTTGTGCGAGAAATTCGTAAAAGCCTGCCTGGTGGTTAGAATAACGACAACTTCTTTCTCCTTCGAATTTTGTGTCCGTCACGGTGGTGAAGACCGTCGGGACAGCAGATGGATGGCTATCCCAATAGCTTGGATTGCCTTTTGCGTCAATATGTTCGAAACCAGAGTTTTTGACGATATTGATTCCAATCTGTGCCAATGCAGTACAAGAGACGGCAAGGAGGATTAGAAAGACTTGTTTCATTGGTATGACATGAGGAGTGTGATATTGTCTAAACGTAACAAAAAGCCCTGTTTAACGTGTGTCAAACAGGGCATGAAAAAGTGGTGCGCGCAACTGGTTTTTTATACCTAAAAAACCATTTTGTTACGTTTTTGTTACGTTTTTTTACGCTTTTGTTGCTTTTTTGCTTTGTTTTTCTTTGCTTTACTGTAAGACAATTTAACGTCATGTCAAATTATCTCTACTAAAAAAAAGGGGGGGGCATGATGCATTGAACGATGAAGCCCATGATGGCCTCTCGGTCATGCTCTGTCTTGCCTCTCGGTCATGCTCTCCGCTGACATCGATGAAGCCCATGACGGCCTCTTGGTCTGGCTCTGGCTTGCCTCTCCGCTGACATCAACCAGCCAGCGGGGTCATGCAGGGCGTGACGGAATGGGGGCATGACGCATTGAACGATGAAGCCCATGACGGCCTCTC